>DAOUEB010000042.1:0-16154 GCA_034430675.1 Dehalococcoidales bacterium | reverse complement strand
CGAAGGCACCCAGGGACGAACTGATGGAAATAAGCGCCGTCGGCCCGAAGATTGCCGATAGCATTACCGCCTTCTTCCGGCAGGAAGACAACCTTAATATCATCCGGCGACTGAAAGAAGCCGGAGTCAAGTTGGAAGAAAAAGCCCCCAAAGCAACCGACCTGCCCCTGTCCGGTAAAGAATTCGTTATTACCGGTCGGATGGAAGCCTTCTCACGACAGGAGGCAGAGGCCATGATAAAAGCGCTCGGCGGTGCCGCCAAGGATAACGTTACCCGCAAGACCGACTACGTTGTCGCCGGGACCGACCCCGGCTCCAAGCTGGCCCGTGCCCGGGAACTGGGTATAGAAATACTTGATGAAAAGGAATTTTTAGAAAAAATTAAGAAGGCGAACCAATGAAACTCATCGCAGGCCTGGGTAATCCGGGATTTTTATACTCGCGCAACCGTCACAATGTCGGGTTTATGTGCGTCCGCCACCTGGCCAGGACGCTGGGCATCCGCTTCGACAGGAAGCAGGGGCACGCCCGCACCGGCATCGGCAATATCGGCGGCAACCGGGTCGTGCTGGCCCGCCCCCAGACCTACATGAACGCCAGCGGAGAATCGGTCAGCGCCCTGGTAAGAAAGCTCAATATCACCCCGTCCGACCTTATCGTTATCCATGACGACCTTGACCTGCCCCCGGGTAAAATCCGCCTCCGACTCGGCGGCGGCTCCGGCGGCCACAAGGGAATCGACTCCATCATCGCCCGCCTCGGCAGCAGTGACTTCTACCGCATCAGAGTCGGCATCGGGCGGCCGGATACATTCGAGGGCTCTGCCGCGGAAAAGGAAGAGGCGGTTATCGCCTATGTCCTCTCCGACTTCACCCGGGAAGAGAAAAAGATTATAGATAAGATTATGCCCGATGTCGGCCAGGCTATAGACTGCCTGCTCACCGAGGGACTGGCCGCCGCCATGAACAAATTCAACTAGGCATCCCGCACACCAAAAAGATATTCGCTGTTATACCTTTGAACTACATCTTACTCATTCTTTGCCCGAACGCAATCTCAGGTGATATAATCTTAATGTCAGGTAAAGGAACCCCTCGTGAAAGATAAATTCATATTTATTGGGGTCATCGGCGGCGGTGAAGTCCCCCCGCAGACGGCCAGTCTGGCCGAAGAGGTCGGCCGAGAGATTGCCCGGCAGGGCGCCGTGCTGGTCTGCGGGGGACTGGGGGGCGTTATGGAAGCTGCCTGCAAGGGCGCCAGCCGCGAGGGCGGGCTGACTATCGGCATACTCCCCGGGGACAACCGCCTGGCCGCCAATCCTCACGTCAGCATTCCCATCGTTACCGGCCTCGGCCACGCCAGGAACGTGGCGGTGGTTAAGTCTTCCCAGGCAATCATCGCCATCGACGGCAGCTACGGCACCCTCTCGGAAATCGGCCACGCGTTACAGAGCGGCATTCCCGTTATCGGCCTCAATACCTGGTCGCTCTCGATTGGCGGCAGGGCAGATAAAAATATCATCCCGGCCGACAGCGCGAAAGATGCAGTAAACAGGGCCATAGCGCTTATTAGTAACCAGCAATAATTCCAGGGTACGGGAGAGCCAAATGTCAACGATTGAAAATGTAAGAGCCATGGAAATACTTGATTCCCGCGGTAATCCTACCATCGAGGTGGAGGTCGAGCTTTACGACGGTACGCTGGGTCGGGCGGCCGTGCCCTCCGGGGCCAGCACCGGCACGCACGAGGCCGTGGAGCTCCGCGACGACGATAAGTCCAGGTTCAACGGCAAGGGTGTCCTCAAGGCGGTAGCCAACGTCAACGAGAGCATCGCCGGCGTTATCATCGGGATGTCCGCCGCCGAACAGGCGGAAATCGACCATGCCCTGATAGAACTCGACGGTACGCCCGATAAATCGCGTCTCGGCGCCAACGCCATCCTGGGAACGTCGCTCGCGGTAGCCCACGCCGTCGCTAACCAGCTGGACATGCCCCTCTACCGCTACCTCGGCGGGGTGAGCACCTATACCCTGCCGGTGCCGATGATGAATATTCTCAACGGCGGCAGGCACGCCGCCAATTCCACGGATCTCCAGGAGTTCATGGTCATGCCGGCGGGCGCCAGGAGCTTCGGTCAGGCCCTGCAGATGGGTGCCGAGGTCTACCACGCCCTGAAAAAAGTGCTCAAGGACAAAGGACTGGACACCAATGTCGGTGACGAGGGCGGCTTTGCCCCCTCCCTCCCTTCGAACAGAGAGGCGGTCGAGGCCATCCTGGCCGCTATCGAGGCCGCCGGCTACAAGCCCGGTAAAGACTGCTATATCGCCCTGGACCCGGCTTCCAGCGAGTTCTACGAAAACGGCGAATACGTCCTCGCCAGAGAAGGCAAGACACTGACTCCCGCCGAGATGGTTGATTTTTATGTCAAGTGGGCTAACGAATACCCTATCATCTCCATTGAGGACGGCATGGCCGAGGACGACTGGGAAGGGTGGCAGCTTATCACCCGGAAACTGGGCGGTAAAGTCCAGCTTGTCGGCGATGACCTCTACGTCACCAACGTCAAGCGCCTCACCCAGGGCATCAGCCAGAAGGCGTCCAACTCCATCCTCATCAAGCTCAACCAGATAGGCACGCTGACGGAAACGATTGACGCTATCAGAATGGCCCAGCAGGCCGGCTGGACCGCCATCGTCAGTCACCGCTCCGGTGAGACCGAGGACACTACCATCGCCGACCTTTCCGTGGGACTGAATACCGGCCAGATTAAGACCGGCGCCCCCTGCCGCTCGGAGCGCACCGCCAAGTACAATCGACTCCTCCGCATTGAGGAGGAGCTAAAAGAAAGCGCCAGCTATGCCGGCCTGAAAGCATTCTATAATTTGAAACTGTGATTTAACCAAGAGCCCGACCATTGAGCGTCATTCCCACGAAGCTTGCCCCGTACTTGATACGGGGGCGGGAATCCAGAAAAATAGATTCCCAATCAAGTTGGGAATGACGAAGGGTAATTTGAGAAGAGCGAAAAATCCTGCTACAACTACAGGAAATTCAGAAAAGTAAAGTATAGTATAGAAAAGAGAAGAAATGACTGAGGTTACACCGGGAATCTACTGGATAAAGTTACCGATAGATGTCGTGGGAGGGCCGGCGCACGTTAATGCGTATCTTATTCGCGGGGATATCGGCTATCTCCTCGTCGATTGCGGCTGGAACACGGACTCATCGTTCAGCACCATGCATAACAGTCTGGTGAAAAACGGGGTGGGGTTCGAGGAAATCTCCCAGATACTGGTCACCCATGTCCACCCCGACCACTACGGCATGGCCGGCAGGATTAAAAAGCTCTCCGGGGCCACCATCGCCATGCACCCCATCGAAAAAGATTTCATCAAGCCGCGGTACGTCCACATGGAGGAGCTGCTCCACCAGACCGACCGTATGCTTGTCGATAACGGCGTGCCCCACGACGAGATGGAAAAGCTCAGGGACGCCACCGTGGGACTGGAACAGTATACCGTCCCCACCCCACCCGACATCACCCTCCGCGATGGCGATATTGTCACCACCGGCGAGTTCACCTTCCGCGTTATCTGGACACCGGGTCACTCGTCGGGACACCTCTGCCTCTACGAGCCCGAGAAGAAAATCCTGCTCTCCGGAGACCATATCCTGCCGAGAATCACGCCCAATATCAGCGTCCACCCGCAGTCCATCGAAAATCCCCTCGGCCATTATATAAAGTCGCTCCAGGAGATGAGGCAACTGGACGCCGAACTCATCCTGCCCGGCCATGACCAGCCCTTCACCGGACTCCGGTCGCGCATTGATGAGATTCTCCAGCACCACGAGCAGAGAAACCGGGATATTCTGGCGACGATGGGGGGCCAGGCCAGAACGACCTACCAGATAGCCCGGGAGATAATCTGGGGAGTTAAGTCCCGGTGGCATGACCTGCCCGACTTTCATAGAAGAATGGCCACCTTTGAAACGCTGGCCCACCTGGAGATGATGGCCGCCGAGGGCAAGCTGGACAGGTTTCCCCGGAACGGTATTATATATTACCGCCAAAACTGATATAATAAGTCCAGATGAAGAAAATCGGCATCACCACTACCGTGCCTGTAGAGGTTCTGATAGCCGCCGGTTATCAGCCAATCGACCTGAATAACGTCCTCGTTTCCGACCCCAATCCGGGACGCCTCATCACCATCGCCGAGAGGGCCGGCTTCCCCCTCAACTGCTGTAGCTGGATAAAGGGAATCTACGGCGTATGCATGGACTGCGGCATCGGCGATATCATCTTCCGGGATGCCATCGACCTTCCCATGCTCACGCTGGAAGGCAACGACGACTTCTTCCTGAACAGCCATATCAAGACACGCGTCGAGGCCTTCCTGGACATGCTCCAGAGGAGCCGGAGTACGTTTGAAAAAATAAGACATGGGAAGCTCGAAGGGGCTAACGCCCTTTCGGAATATATTCCCCCTTCCCTCTCACCTGCCAAAGAATTTATTCGGCGAGCAGGTCAAAAATAGCCAGGGGAAGGGGGAAACAGGGGGATAGGTTCCTGAAAACATATTCTTACAGGAAGCAGAGTGATTTTCGGAATACCTACTAAAAATATAAATATAAAAATTTATTCAGGAGGCGAAAATGAAAACCAGAATCGGCATTAACGGCTTCGGGCGCATCGGCCGGCTGACCCTCAGGACCATGAAACAGTACCACAAGAACGAACTTGAGGTGGTGGCTATCAATGACCTGGCCGATACCAAGACCAATGCCCACCTGCTGAAGTGGGACAGCATCTTCGGCCGCTATCCCGGCGAGGTCGGCGCCACCGAAAAAGCCATTGTCGTCGACGGCCAGGAAATTAAAGTAATATCGGAGCGCGACCCCGGTGCTATCGCCTGGAAGGACTACGGCGCCGATATCATTATCGAGTCCACCGGTCTTTTCACAGATGCCACGAAAGCTGTCGCCCATCGCAACGGCGGCGCCAAGAAAGTAATCATCTCGGCGCCCGCCAAGAACGAGGACATCATCATCGTCCTCGGCGTCAACGAAAAGGACTACGACCCCGCCAAACACAATGTTATTTCCAACGCTTCCTGCACCACCAACGGCATCGCCCCACCCGTCAAGGTGCTAAACGATAGCTTCGGCGTAAGCAAGGGACTGATGACCACCATCCATTCCTACACCAACGACCAGGTAGTACTGGACACCATTCACAAGGACCCGCGCCGGGCGCGTGCCGCCGCCCTGAACATGATTCCCACCACCACCGGCGCCGCCAAGGCCGTGACCCAGGTTATCCCCACCCTCCAGGGCAGGATTCACGGCCTGGCCTTCCGCGTGCCGACGCCCACCGTCTCGGTAATCGACTTTGTCTGCGACCTGGAAAAAGAGGTCACGGTGGAGCAGGTCAACCAGGCATTAAAGACAGCCGCCAGCGGACCGCTTAAGGGTATCCTGGAATACTGTGAAGAAGAACTGGTCAGCATGGACTTCAAGGGCAATCCCCACAGCTCCATCATCGATGGCCCCGGTACCATGGTCATCGGCGGCAACATGGTCAAGATACTGGCCTGGTACGATAACGAATGGGGCTATAGCTGCCGCCTCGGCGACCTGGCCGTTTACATGGCCTCCAGGGGGCTGTAGAAGGATAATTAAAAAAATAATTTACACCACGTACATAAGTACTGATTGACAACCTATTGCGGAATTGCGTAAAATAGTAAAACTGCCTGATTACGGTGAGTTATGAAGTTAGTTGTTGTTGGCTTTGGACAATGCGGCGGCAGAATAGCTGATGAGTTTGCCCGCCTTAACGGAAGAGCCCGTGGTCTACGCGGGCTACATATTGTTACCGGCGCCTATGCGGTTAATACCGACCGCGCTGACCTTAGCGGGCTGACCACCATAAAGTCAGATTACGACCACCGCATCCTCATTGGCAACAGAAAAACCGGCGGCCATGGCGTCGGTAAAATTAACGAGCTGGGCGCCGAGATTGCCCGGGAAGACTCCGACAAAGTCATCGAGACAATAAGGAACTCCAGGCATTTCCAGGAAACAGACGCCTTCCTGTTGATTGCCGGCTCGGCGGGCGGTACCGGCTCCGGCGCGATATCGGTCATGACGCAGCAGATAAAGGAGCGCTACGTCGATAAGCCGGTCTACAATCTCATCATCCTTCCCTTTGAACATGAAGAGTCAACCGAAGACAGGACCGTCTATAACGTGGCCACCTGCCTGAAATCAAGCTACCTGGTTGCCGACGCCATATTCCTCGTCGATAACCAGAGGTACGTCAGCAAAGACACGTCCCTCAAGCATAATCTTGCCAAGATAAACACCACCATCGTGCAGCCGTTTTTTAACCTGCTCTGTGCCGGCGAGGAGATAAAGCCCAGATATATTGGCGCCAAGATGCTTGACGCCGGTGACATCATACAGACACTGGTGGGCTGGACAACCCTGGGCTTCGGTCGTTCCCACGCCTCGGCAATAAAATCACTTTTTACATCGAACCGCCACTTCCGAAACAAAGCCACGGAAACTCAGAAGGGGACTCAGGCACTGGACGAAGCTATCAGCGGACTATCGATTAAATGCAATCCCCTGGACTCAAAGAGGGCCCTCTATCTCGTTTCCGCCCCTGCCAAGGAAATCAATGTCGACCTGATAAAAGAGCTCGGCATGTATATTAAAAACATGGCCCCGGAAGCAATTATACGAAGTGGTGACTACCCCAGGGAAAAAGGTACCATAGACGTTACCTTAGTACTCTCGGAAATGAGTGACGTGGAAAAGGTCAGGACCTACTTCACCAAAGCTATTAACCTCATTGCAGAACTCAAGAAACGCCAGGAAGGCGTGGTAAGCACACAGCGAGGGATTGACATTACGATAAAAGACATTCCCTCGCTGCTATAGTCACACTATTTAATTAGACAACCCGCCTACCGCTTGGGAAGACCCCCCTATAACCTCCACCCCGGGCAACGATTACCCGATATAAGGTTCCACCAGCACCCACAGAGGCGGCATCCTATAAATTACCCGAATTCTATAATTATCTGGCTATCTTGGAATAGATTTGCCAGGCCTGTTCAATGGTGTCGTCGCGCACCTTCCAGGCTTTCCCTGCATTCTCTTCACGGACCCTGGCAGCCTCATTTACAGCCGCTTCACAAGCTGCGCTGGCTGCCTCTTCGGCGCTCCTGAAGGCTTCCTCAGCCCGCGTTATCACATTCTCACGAGCTTTGGCGGCTTTGGCTATCGCTTCATCCCGGTCTTTCATAGCCTGAGCCACAGTAGCCTCATAAGCTCTACTGGTCTGCTGCTCCGCCCGCTTATAGGCTTTAGCTACCTGCACTTCATTCTCATGGTAAGCCTTGGCGACCTGACGCTCGGCGTCCATGTAGGCAGCGTAAGCCCTCTCCGCTTGGCTCATAACCTCGTCAAGCGGACTTTTCGGTCGCTCTTCTACTGATACTGGAGTCCCCTCGACCTCTTCTGGGGGAGTTTCAGCTTCCAACTCTTCCGGGGGAGAGGACTTTTGGGCTCGTTCTTTCTGGTTAGCCACCAGACACCTCCTTCAATTAATCTTATTAGCTTCACAGCTTCATGGGCTTGAAATTAGTGGGTGATAAATACTGGGCCATCACTTAGTGCCAAGTATATTGCTCACCCTGTAAAAAGTCAAGCAATCTTTTCACTTCCCACAAAGGTACTTCCGTAATCTTTTGTTAATATTTTCTAAAACCCTATAAAACGGTTAAAGGGTAGCAGGTTAATCCTCTTCGGCAATGTCATCTTCGGCGTCGGTCCCCTTTTTGCCCCGCTGGGACTTCTTGGCCTCGTACATCCTAGCCAGGGATTCCAGGCGCGCTTCCATTTTACCCTTGGGCTCCTTGCCTCCCCTCTTTAACCCTTTGACTATCCTATCTGCCCTATCCGCCTTAACTTCTTCATCTACCTTGTCCACCACCTCCGTTACGGCATCTATCGCCGTTTCCGCAGCCTCAAAGGCCGCATCCCTTTCCTCCTCGACCTTACCTAACACCTCGGTCAGTGCTTCTTCGGTCAAGGGCTCTTCTTCTCCCAAAATTTCAGTTTCTTCCTCTTCCTTCCGGCCCTTGGTCAGGGTTTTCTCATAGGCCTTGAAAGATGCCTCGGCGGTTTCCCTGGCAACCTGACCGGTGGCTTCAGCCCGGCTTATCGCTTCTTTAAAGGCAGCTATAGATACTCCGGCCGCCTCCCTGGCCACCATGGCTGACGCTTCCGTCGCTTCCTTGACGGCTTTCACCGTTCTCTCCGCCGATTCTCTGGCGACCTTTATCAGTGCGTCCGTCACTTCCCTGGCCGTCTTTACCGCAGCCTCAGCCGCCCCCTTGGTTTCCCGGCTAATCTCCTCAGCCCGGGCTATGGCTGCCTGGATTTCCTTCTCCGAAGACTTAGATGTCTCCCCAGTGGTAGCAATGGCGGCTTCAATAGCTTCCTGGACGACTCTCATCGACTCTTCGGCAGTTTCTTTAGCTGTCCTGCTTATCTCCTCGGCTTTAGATACGGCTTCCTCGGATTCCTTCTTTGACGTTTCAATGGCTTCCTGGGCCACTCTGGCTGCTTCCTCGGTAGTCGCTTTAGCCGCGTTACTTATCTCCTCCATTCTGGCAATAGCTTCCCGATACTCGCTGGCCGACGCCTCGGCACTATCTCTGGCTTCCGTACCTATTTCTTCGGCTTTGGAAATTACTTCCCGCGATTTCTCTATCGACTCCTCGGATGCTTCGCGGGCAGTCTGAGCTGCCGCCTCGGCCGCTTCACGGGCTGTCTGGGCGGTTGCTTCAGCCGCCTCCCGGGCTTTTCTCCCCTCTTCTTCAGCCTGAGCTATCGCCTCCTGAATCTTATTAACCGATTCCTCGGCAGTCTCCCTGGTTTCCCGGCTAATCTGCTCGGCTCTGGCTACCGCTTCCCAGAACTCCTTCGCAGATGACACGGCGTCGTCTTTAGCTTCTTTACTTATCGATTCGGCCCTGGCCAAGGCTTCCCGCGATGCCCTTATTGAAGCCTCGGAGGCTTCTTTAGCTGTTTTTATCGCTGCGTCCGTCGCTGTCCGGGTCTCCGTAGCTATCTCTTCAGCCTTGCGCACTGTTTCCTGAGCGGCTCTTTGCGAGGCCTCATTAGACAGCTTGGCTTCCCTACCAATCGCTTCTACCCGGTTCGTTGTTTCCCGGGATGACCTCTGCGCAGCCTCGGCGACCTCCTTGGCGACCTTGCTGATTGTCTCCGCCCTGCCGGCCACTTCCTCAGCCACTCTGGATGCGGACTCGGCGGCTTCCCGGGTCGACTTACTGGTCTTTTCAGCCCGGCTTACCGTGTCCTTGGCCGCTTTGTTGGTGGCTTCGGCCGCGTCCCTGGTTTCCCGCGCCATCTTATCAGCCCGGCTGGCAGCTTCTTTGGCAGCTTTAATTGATTCGTCAACCGTCTCCTTGGCCGTCTTGACCGATGCCTCGGCCGTACTTACCGCTTCCTGTGATGCCTCTTTCGCGGACTCGGCCATTTTCCTGGCTTCACGGCTTACCTCATCAACACGGCTCAAGCCTTCCTGGGACAACATCAGCGCCGATTCCACCGCGTGCATCGCCTCGCCGCTTATCTTTTCGGCCCGCGCAATAGCCTCCTCGAACGCCTTCGCCATCGACTGCGCGGTTTCTTGCGGTCTCCTGGCAACTTCTTCCGCCCGGCTGATGGCTTCATTGGCGGCCCGTATTGCTTCCTCGGCGGATTCCCTGGCCTCCCGGCCTATTTTCTCCGCCCGGCTGACCGCTTCCTGTGCCACTCTGGATGCGGACTCGGCGGCTTCTTTGGATGCCGTGCCAATTTCTTCAGCCCGACGTGCCGCGTCCATGGCGGTTTTCGTTGATTTTCCGGCCGCTTCTCTGGCCGCCCGACTCAGCGTTTCGGCCCGGGCTACCGCCTTCTCAAAGTCACCGATATTACCCTCTATGTCTTCTTTTAACTCAGGAGACATGAATCAACCCTCTCTATATAGTTCTGATAAATCACCTACAGTATAGCATATTCTATTATAGACTCATCAGTTTTTCAATAAATAAATGGGCATTTACGAAAAAATAGCCCTAACGTAACATACGCAAATAGTACTAAAATATATCATGCAAATAATGGAGGTAACAATTGACATTCTCATGCTATTATGCTAAAAATAGCATAACTCTATATCGGTGAGGTGTAATATGAAATTAGTGGTTGTTGGCTTAGGGCAATGTGGTGGCAGGATTGCTGATGAGTTCGCCCGGCTTAACGGTAGAGCCCGCAGTCGGCGCGGAATGACCATAATTACTGGCTGTTTCGCCGTTAACACAGACCAGGCGGATTTAAGCGGGTTATCCAGTATCGGCAAAGACCACCGCCACAGGATTCTCATAGGTGGTCGCAAGACCGGTGGCCATGGCGTCGGTAAAATCAACGAGCTTGGTGCCGAGATAGCCAAAGAAGATGCCGATAAAATCGTGGATGCCGTCAGGACCACCAAGAGGTTCTTTGAAACGGACGCCTTCCTGCTTATTGCCGGCTCGGCGGGCGGTACCGGCTCCGGAGCCATTTCCGTGATAACCCAGCACCTGAAGGAGCGCTACATCGACAAACCCATATGGAACCTGATTGTCCTTCCCTTCGAACATGAAGAAACGACCGAGGAGAGGACCGTTTTCAACGTGGCCACGTGCCTCAAGTCCTGCTATTCCGTGGCCGATGCCGTCTTTCTCGTCGATAATCAGAGGTACGTCCGCAAAGACTCGTCCATCCAGTCCAACATGTCCAAGATAAACAGCATGATAGCCGAGCCGTTTTACAACCTGCTCTGCGCCGGCGAAGAGAAAAAGTCCCGCTACATCGGGGCCAAGCTGCTCGATGCCGGCGACATCATCCAGACGGTGGTCGGCTGGACCATTATCGGCTACGGCAAGACGGACGCGCCGCTGTTCAAGTGGCCTCGCGAATGGAGGAGCGACTTCCGGAAGAAGGGCTTGGAAATTCAGAAAGGCATCCAGGCCATGGATGAGGCCATCAGCGAGCTATCCCTCAAGTGCAATCCCGCCGATTCGCGGCGCGCCCTGTACCTGGTCTCCGGTCCCGCCAAGGAAATGAACATGGACATGGTCAAGGAAATCGGCGACTACATGAGAGATATCGCCCCCGAGGCCATTATCAGGAACGGCGATTATCCCAGGGAGAGAGGCCTGATGGACGTCACCGTGCTCCTGTCCGAGCTTAGCGACGTGGAGAAGATCAGGGACTACTACTTGAGGTCGACCGACCTTATCCCCGAGTTCAAAAAACGCCAGGAGGAAACCGAGGACAAGCTCAAGGCACTGGATGACGTCTCCAAGGATATACCCTCGCTGCTGTAATATTTAAATTGAACTTTGCCCGGATTTCACTCAAGCTGGCTATTGCCTTAGCTTCACGCCCTAGTTGCGCCAGCATGCTTTCGACATGTTCTTGACGTTCTTGCATCCATTTCCGCTGACTATGGAGACGAGCGTTTTATTATCACGTTCCCGTCACGAGACCATCTGGCATCGAGATACTCACTAGATTCAAGAAGACCCTGCAGCGTCTTGTATTGGGAGTCCTTGAGCTTACTGACCCCAATTACCTTGGCTGCCACCTTAGCGGCGACTGGTCCAGGAAGAGAATGTCCATACTTTGCCTGCTTCTCCGACCAACGTGCGTCTATCTCGCGATCCCAACCGTCCGCAGGGAGAGGTTGCTCCAACGTGGACAAAGTGGAATCAACAAGTTCGACCGTTACATCCCCTGGGCCTCTAGGACGCTTGACTTTAACTGCCGGAGATGCCTCGAGGTATTTGGCAAAGGTGGCATAGCCAAGTGCCCGGAAATCGAAGCTTGGATCGAGGCGCTGCATCGTCTGGTAAAGCTTGCTTCCGACTACTCTGCCTTGCTCATCCATTGTGGCTTGTACTGCGCGAATGAGAAGGATATCACCGCTTTGTTCTTCAGCGGGTTGGCCTGATAGCCCTATCCTCCTGTTCTGATCCAGGTAGTAATATTTGTCACAAGATATCACAAGAGTACGGGGAGTCGTCGCCTTACGTCCTGCCCCAATGATCGTCTTTCCTGCCGCTCTCAGTTTATTCACTAGAGGGATAAAGTCACTGTCTGAGGAGACAATCACGAAGGTATCAACGGGCGACTGATGTAGCAGGTCGACGGCATCAATGGCCAACCTGATGTCACTAGAGTTCTTGCCTTTTGGCCCCGAGTGAAACTGCTGGATTGGCTCTATTCCAAGCTCGAGAAGCTGGTCGCGCTTATTGCCGGCACTAGACCAATCGGCATAGGCTCTTTTGACAATAATCCTGCCTACGTCGGATATCTGATCGAACAGCCATTGTATAGAATCAAGGCCGACATTCTCGAAATCGACCAGAGCTGCAACCAGTGTTTCGGAGCCTTGCCTTGAGGTTTCCATCTAAAGCTTCTCCAACAGGTAATAGATGACTCCGCTACAGTGTATGCTTATACAATCACCTTGTCAATAATTCTTATTAATTGAACTATCCATATATCTCCCATGTCTACCTCCTAGCAACCAAATGCAAGTAATACCATGAAAACGGGTTGCCAATAGCTCGGCGCTACGTCTATAATCAGGGTATGAAGGTTATCCGGCGGCACGACTGGCGGGTAAGCACGTCAGAAGCCAGGGAAATTCAGAGGAAGCTGGCGGGGGAGGTATCACGCGCCGGCAGTATTACCAGTCCGCGTTTGATAGCGGGCGTCGATATCTCGGTAAACAGGTGGGAGAAGACGGGCACGGCGGCGGTGGTTGTCCTGGGCTATCCCGGGCTGGAGATAGTAGAAACAAAGGTGGTGACCGACCGGATTGAGCTACCTTACATACCGGGTCTGCTATCCTTCCGGGAAGCGCCGCTGATACTGGCGGCCTGTGAAGAGCTTAAGGTTACGCCCGACCTTATGCTGGTGGACGGGCAGGGGATAGCCCACCCGCGGCGCCTGGGGCTGGCATCCCACCTGGGACTTTTCCTGGATATACCGACCATCGGCTGCGCCAAGTCGCGCCTGTGCGGCCGCCATAATGAGCCGGCTAACGAACAGGGCAGCTATGCCGAGCTTCTGGATAACGGTGAGGTCATCGGGGCGGTCGTGCGCACCCGGACGGGCGTGAAGCCGGTATATGTATCCATCGGCCATAAGGTTGATTTACCGGCGGCGATTAGCCAGGTGCTGGGATGCTGCCGGGGCTACCGCCTGCCGGAGCCGACGAGGCTGGCCCACCAGGCGGCGGGCGGTCATCTAAAGGTAGATGTGAAAAGTTTAGTCAAATAGAGCGAGGAAAGATGCAGGAATTAGAGGACAAGTTAAAAGATTTGCAGGCCAGAGTTTCCATGGCCCTGGAGCATCTTTGACGTAGCCGGTAAAGAAAAAGAAGTCGCCGAACTGGAGAAACAGTCCGCTAAGCCCGATTTTTGGCTCGACCAGGTCAATGCTCAGAGTGTCATGCGCCAGCTGGCGGAAAAGAGCCGGGTGGCGCAGCGGTGGCGGGGGCTGGAGGAAAAACTGGCCGATATCGCCGAGCTGATGACCTTATCGGAGGAAGACGAGTCGCTCCAGGCGGAGATTGAAAAAGAGCTGGACGAGATGGCTTCCCATCTCGATGAGCTGGAGTTCCAGCTGGCTTTCGGTGGGGAGTACGATGCCCGGAATGCCATTCTGGCCATCCATGCCGGCGCCGGGGGCACCGAGTCGCAGGACTGGGCGGAGATGCTGATGAGGATGTACCTGCGCTGGACGGAGCGCCGCGGCTTTGCCACGGATATACTGGACACCTCGCCGGGGGATGAGGCGGGGGTAAAAAGCGCGGTCATCGCCGTGAACGGCGAGTATGCGTTCGGCTATTTAAAGTCGGAGCACGGCGTCCATCGTCTGGTGCGTCTCTCGCCGTTCGATGCCGACCACGCCCGGCATACCTCGTTCGTCCTGGTGGAGGTAATGCCCGAAGCCGAGGAGGATATCGACCTGAATATCGCCCCCGACGATATCAAGATAGATACGTTCCGCTCCAGCGGGCCCGGCGGCCAGCACATGCAGAAAACGAGCAGCGCCGTACGGGTAACACACCTGCCGACCGGACTGGTGGTGACCTGCCAGAGCGAGCGTTCCCAGCATATGAACAAGGAGTTTGCCCTCAAGATACTACGGGCGCGCCTCCTGGAACAGAAGCTGGAGAAGAGGGAGGAGGAGAAAGCCAGACTGAAGGGGAAGAGGATAGAGGCGGGGTGGGGCAATCAAATCAGGAGCTACGTTCTGCATCCGTACCGGATGGTCAAGGACCACCGTACCGACTACGAGACCAGCAACGCCGAGTCCGTGCTGGACGGGGAACTGGACGGCTTTATCGATGCTTACCTGCGCTCTTCGATAGGGAAGGATGAATGATTAAGAAAATTTCGTTGTTAGTCTTATTCATCTGCTTATTGTTCGGGTTATTCAGCCCCGTTACGGTATCGGCCGACAGCGGGTTGGCGGTAACGGATAGCTCAGCGGAGATGGACTTTCCCATGAGGCTCATCTTTAACTTGTCTACCGAAAGTGATGTCACCATTACCGATATCCGCCTGTGCTACGTGGTCAATCGCCTGGAGCACGTTAACGTCTTCAGTGAGATATATGTCCCCTTCGACCCGTCGACCACCGTCACGGCGCAATGGGTCTGGGACATGAGGAAAACGGGCGGTCTGCCGCCGGGCTCGAGTGTGAACTACTGGTGGACGGTATCCGATACGAGTGGCAGTAAAATAAACACGACACCAGCCAGGATTCAAATAGAAGACAATCGCTACGAATGGCGGCGTATTACCGAGGGTGACGTCACGCTTTTCTGGTACCAGGGCGATAATACCTTTGCGGAAGAGCTTATGGAAGCAGCCCAGGCAGCGCTGTCCCTTCTGACGGAGGATACCGGTGCCGAACTGGAAAACCCGGTACGTTTCTATATTTATGCCAGTTCTGCTGACCTGCGGGGGTCCATGATTTACCCTCAGGAGTGGACGGGGGGTGTTGCTTTTACCCGTTACGGCATTATCGCTATCGGCATTTCGCCCAGTCTGCACAGCATAGAATGGGGCAAACGGGTGATTGCCCACGAGTTGACGCATCTGGTGATACACCAGATGACCTTTAATCCTTACAGCGATTTGCCCACCTGGCTTGACGAGGGTCTGGCGATGACGTCCGAGGGTGAACTTGAATCCGCATTTACCAATGCTCTGGCTGCAGCCCGGAACGATAATACCCTTATCTCGGTGCGCAGCCTGGCCAGTCCGTTTTCCGCCTATGCCGAAGAGTCTCTCCTGGCTTACGCCGAGAGCTATAAGCTGGTGGAGTATCTCATCGATAATTACGGGCGGGACAAGATGTTTGAACTGCTCAATACCTTCAAAGAGGGCAGCGGATATGACGAGGCTCTGGAGAAAGTCTACGGATTCGATATGGATGGGTTGAATACCCTGTGGAGGGCTTCTTTAGAGACCGTAGCGGTCCCTTAAGGTCGGCTCTGGCGTCCGGTAGTCGCTACCGGTCTGGCTTTTACCGCTTTTACGGCATCCTGAATTTTGGGGAGCGTTACGTCTTTACGATTCCAGGTGGCGCCGCACTGGATACATTCGATATAGACACCGTAGATATCGCATTCCAGCGAGAGGTCACCCCCGCATCTCTTACAGGCTTTGGGCCGGACTACACAGAGCATTTTTCTCCTTTTATCAGGGAATAGCTGGTTCTTAAATCATTCCCCTGTAAACCTACTTCTGATAATATTCGCTGGCAGGTTTTTTTTGAATACTGTCAACCCTGATTCTGGTAATAATGCACTTTCAAATTAACTGGTGGTTATTACCCAGTATCTGCCCTCAGGACTTTTGGATAGTTCTGTCTGGCTTGCCATAATTGTCCTCTTGGTGCTAGACTGGGTCGGCATGGAAAAGCCACGTAACGTTAAATACGATTCGATGACCATTCATGATTTACCCGTCGCCGACAGGCCGAGGGAGAGATTACAGAGGCTCGGG
>DAOUEB010000041.1:0-6103 GCA_034430675.1 Dehalococcoidales bacterium | reverse complement strand
GACTTTTAACTGCGCCGCAATGAAAAGGATGATAACCAGAATAAACAATCCGAACTGGAATTCGCCGACCAGTGTGGCGAAGCTGACCCTGAGATAGGCCAGCCGCCGTCCCAGCCACCAGATAACGGCGGCGCTGAGAAGAATCAGGAGCGCCGGCTTGAAGGTGTAAATCACTCCGGCAATTGCCCGTGGTATTGCCAGGAGCCAGGTTGTATCCGCCCATGCCAAACCGCCAAAAAGTTGAATTTTCACAATGAGCAACACTCCCGCCACCCATAGCAGCCAGCTGATGATGCGGAGACAGAACCCGGGCCATCGCAACTTTTGCAGCATCTTGTTTAAGCCGAAAGATACTGGATACAGAAGCAGAATCCCTGAAATGGAGATCTGTTCGTCAGCCACCTGCTTATTCAGCAGAGCCATTAAGGCATAGAGCCAGCAGCCCTCTATGCCTGTTGCGGCTACATATAATATGCCTCTACGCCAGACCTGATTCATCCGGTCTCCCCGCCCGCTTTTACAAAGTCCCCGGGCGCCCTGATGTTATACCAGGCGATGGCAGGCTCAGTTCCGCGCTTTGCCCGGTCGCCAACTTGAAGAACCATGAGTCTGTGTCTGCTTTCTTTCAGGCTAACAAGCAGGTCGGTCAGCGATGGCAAAGGCGTTGAGAGTATGAAAACAAGGGTGGTTCCCCAGGGCAGCCTGGACTGCTCAGCCTGCCAGAACTTCTCAAAAGGAACGTTAGCTTCATGGGTAACCTTAGCCAGTGATTCCAGCATTCCGACCAGCTGGCCGGTACTGTTCCCCGGCAAGATTTCCACCGGTTGACCGGAATCGGCCAGGCGCGAGTTGGCAAACAAGCCTACGGAGCTCCGCTGCTCAATGAGATGATTGGCTACGGAAGCCGCCGTACTGATACCGATCTCGAAATCCTCCTCACCGCTCCCGACCTTGAAGCTATCGATAACCAGGAATATCGCCACATTTAGTAAGGTGGTCGGCTCAAACACCTTTACCTGTAAACTCTGATGGCGGGCGCTTGCCTTCCAGTGGATACGCCGGAGGCTGTCATGGGGACTGTAATCACGCACGCCGATAACGCGGATAGGGTCCTCGAAAATGCGAAGCTCAGCAGTTGCCTCTCCTATCGGGTACAGTGGTGGAATTCCCAGCTGAGCGATGGGGAATATCCTGGGATAGACGATAACATGGTCTACCAGGGGTTGTATCACCGAGCGGGGATAGAAGCCGAAGATGTCGCCGGAAGTCAGAACGATTGGTCCCAGCGCGTAATAGCCGCGCCTGCTACCATACAGGCGTTGCTTCCAGCTTACCCTGGTATACCAGAGAAGCGCCGCCGTTTTACTCAGGAAACCAAATCCGGGCTTACTGCCTGGAGCCAGGGAGACCTCAGGAGTAAAGTTAACCGGAATCTCATCATCCAACTGAATCCAGGGAAGCGGCAGAAGCTTGCGGTTGGCCAGGCGCAACCTTAGTTCGATATATTCGCCCGGGAAAACGCGCCGCTCGCTGAGCCAGCGCTCGCAGCTAACACCTACCAGTGAGTACCGAC
The DNA here is from genome assembly GCA_034430675.1 of Dehalococcoidales bacterium. Classification (GTDB taxonomy): domain Bacteria; phylum Chloroflexota; class Dehalococcoidia; order Dehalococcoidales; family RBG-16-60-22; genus JAFGPF01. Next base: position 4,530 of record DAOUEB010000041.1, on the reverse strand, counting down.
TCCAAAACCTGGATATTCCAGCAGCGGACAGTACTAAGCCAAGCACTATTACTATCAATAACTGACCATACCAGGCTGCCAGCAGTAAGCCTGCCAGCACCAGCAGCAGGCCAAACCTGCCAAATAGATAGCCCACTGGCTGGGAGGAGTAACGCTCTTCCATTGATTTATTATCTAGACTCGTAGGTGCCCAGCTTTCTCGACGGCGTAATTAGGGATTTGCCGATATAAATTAGTATAGCACAGTGGCATCGAACATGGCTGAATGCGAAATTGTTTTAGATTGGATGAACCGCCGGAAAAATCCACAGTGAGGTTTTGTGTCTCTTTTATATAAATGCTGTTATTTTCAACAACCATCGTTTTGTTGAAAACTACCCGGGTAACTTTTCATCTGAAAGTTATCTAGCCGGTATAGAGTTCGTCCGAACATTCATCTTTTAGCAAAAAGTAAACCACCCCCACAGATACTTTTTCGCGGTTAGTCTACGTTAAGCTAGAACTGATATTATTCTAACCATTTTTTGCAAATCAAGTCTAAAAAGTGCCTTTTGAAGCTAAAATGCCGATAGGCACAAAACAACAGTTTAGCTTCAAAACAGGGGGTACTCTGACACCCTCCGGCACTAAAAGTTTGTCAGGATCGCAAAATAATGCGCCGTATTTGTGTCGAAATACTGCTGGTTGAGCCTGCCAAGCGTGTAGGTTAGCTTCAAGGATGGATTTAATAAATACTGTTTCGAAACAGGCTTAGGTTATGTCTGAAAAAATGGCAATAATTTGGCAATAATTATTTTGAGACTGAATTAAAAAACACGCTTTTTGAGGCTAGAATACCGATAGGCACAAAACAACGGTTTAGCTTTGATAACAACAGAAAATAAGGCTAGTGATAGACTGGCAGTCAAAAGGTAGCGGGTTCGAATCCCGCCGGCTCCACCAGCAACCATCAACAGCTATTATAAACGCATCTTTCACTCAGCCTATCTTGCTATCCGATTTTGGGTCTGCTCGGCGGTTCTCTCCCGGTAGCATAGGCCCTGCCATCACGAATTTCGATATAATTCATATCAGCCAGAGCATCCAGCAGGACTTCCAGCAAAACGGGAGTCAGCGGCGGTGAGATTTTATCTCTCTCGAAGTCAGTGAATCTATCTAGTATTTTGTCAGTTTTAATTCCGGCTTCCTTCTCTATTTTCTCCAGTATGGCAATCTCCCTCCTGTAAAAGGGCTGAGCGTAATCGCTGTCACTTAAATCGACCGGTTCACAGGCGAAATGAGCCAGGGTCCTGTGGTCGCCACATAAAAAATGACCTCCCTTGGCTTTTCCGGCTCTGGTTAAAGTTCGCAGCGCCTTATCAGGTTTACCGGTGTCGTTTTCCAGCGGCAGAGGGCGGAACCCCACACCATCGTATTTAGCCATATCGGGGTCTTTGGCATCGTGACCGCGATACAGATACATAACATTCTCGGAGTACTTGTTTCCCAGAAGGTAAACGCCGTGAATAACGGGCATCATCGAAGCAAGTAATCCCGGGCATACCCTGCCGGTGAAATGCACTCCATCGTAATAGAACTCATCACCAATCTTGTAGTTAAAGTGGCAGGGATATTCTGTCTCATCAGCTTCAAATGAAATAAGCTTACATCTCACCTTGAACATATACGACCACCCTTAAACCAGCATATTTTATACCTTTTTACGGTCGTTCGTAATCACTAGTACGTACCGTATTCCACGGCGGCTTCCATATAGACGCGGAAGTTGTCCGGGTTCTTTGTTTCCGTGGCCGTGCAGCCGCCGGAAAGAACATAACCACCGCCGGGAGCGCAGGCCTCGATAAGTTTACGGCAGTATTCCTTGACTTCTTTCGGCGTGCCGGCAACCATCAACGAGGCGGGCACGTTGCCGGTAATACAGCAGGTATCGCCAATCATTTTCTTGGCATTGGCCATATCAGTCTGGTCAAAGCGCCACGTTACCCAGCCTTTGGGAAAATCACCGATATACTCCAGCCTCTGATTGTACCGGCCCTCGGCGAAGAGAGACACCATAATACCTTCGTCGATTAAGGCATCGATGACTTTCTTCAAGCTCGACCAGTAGAACTTCTCGAACTGCTTGCGGGACATAAAGGTATCGTCACCTTTATGCAGGGGAAAACTTACTGTGAATCCGCCGGACATATTAATTCTGGATATCAATCTTTCAATGCTTTGTTCGGTTATCATATCAATCATTTCCAGGAGCTTTTCCGGCTGACGGTACATATCTATGAAGACCCCCTGTGTTCCTCTCAGGAAGTCGCCAACATCATCAAACGGGGCAACCGCCAGGCCACCCCTTCCCGCCGGGAAACCGGCCGCTACCATATCCGTATTAAAAAACATCAGCTCTTTCTGCCACTTTTCCATTTCTTCCCCGGCATCTATCAGTGCCTGGAAAGCCGCCCGCATCTCCGGACGGGCAAAGGGGTAAGCCATTATCAAAGGCATGCTCATAAAAGAACTAAGCTGCGGAAAATTCTTCAACTCCTCGGCGGCAAGTATCGCACGAGGTACCATCACCCTGAATGAAAAGTCGGAAGGGTCTTTCATAAGCGTATCATATTCATCGGCCCGCATATACTCATCCTCCACGAACTGATAGGTACCTATATCATCGCCCACTCCGTGGCCCGGCCACTTATAGGGCTTATACCTGAGGATTTCCAGTGCCCTCCCGGACCAGGTCAGGCCCGGCCCCATGAAAGTATCCATATCCTCATAAAAGTCATTCATGAACTTGGTCCATGCTTCACGGAGCGCCTTGTAATCATACATCACCTTCTTGAGGTTCCATCCGGCGTAATAAGCGGGGAAGTTACCAGTGGGCAGCGATACGGGCACACGGTCGGGCTCCTGACACATCATGACTTTCAACATGCGGGTTACCCTCTCTTTATAGAGCCTTTCCGCCTTAGCGTCACGGAATTTAACGCCCGGGGGAGAAATATACTTCTTCAGCCTTTCCTCACGCTTTTCCTCACGGGTTAACTCTGACCACTGCTTCTCCATACTGAAATATCTCCTTTTAATAGTTACTAATTGTTTCCCAGTATATCATAAGAGATATTTTACACCAATCCGGTGATATCAATCATTTTCAGCCAGCAGCCTACGCGTTTCCTTGAGCCAGTCCATGATAGGAATCTTCAGACCGCAGGCTTTGGCGCAGGCGCCGCATTCGGTACAGCTATCAATATCATGCCGTTCGATACGGTAAAGAGACCGCGCTGTCTCGACATCGTCGTACATGATGGCGTCGTTGTAAAGCTCGAAGATACGCGGCACGTCGATGCCCTGAGGACACGGCATACATCCGCGACAGGCGGTGCAGGGGATGGGGCGCAATTTACGGTAAGCATCCCTGACCCGGCTGACGAGCACCTCCTCCGGCACGGTAAGACTATCCGGTTCAACGCTGTCAGCCAGGGCTACATTCTCCTCTACCTGCTCCATGGTGCTCATGTCGCTGACAACGGTAGCGACCTCCGGGTGGTTCCAGACCCATCGTAAGCCCCAATCGGCCAGCGTGCGGTTTTGTGAGTCATCCGCCCATATTGTAGCTACCGACTCCGGTGGCTCTCTGGTGAGCCGCCCTCCCTTGAGCGGTTCGGTAACCACGACCGCCAGTCCCTCCCCGGCAGCGTACCTGATTCCGCCGATACCCGGGTGATGGTCTATGTCCATGTAGCTGCACTGGAATTGACAGAGAGACCAGTTATCGTAGGAGTCCAGTATCTCCCTGAGCGTCTGGAAATAATCGTGGAAAGAGAACCCTATTTTATCAATGCGCCCATCGGCCATGGCTGCCTCTGCCCTACCCAGTACATCCGTTCTCTGCAATCTGGGCCAGGTCTCCCGGTTCAGTCCCCCGATAAGAAAATAGTCTATCCGGTCGGTCTGCAGCCACTCAAGCCAGTCATTCAGATATGTGTCGAAATCCGGGGAGGCATCGATTATCAATGACGGCAGACTGGCGGCAATTTTAACTTTCTGCCGGTAGCCGTCCCGAAGCGCCCGGCTGATGAGATGAGTCAGCCGTTCATGCTGCGCCATGTCGCAGGGATAACCAATATCAAGGTAGTTCACGCCGCGGTCGATGGCATAACGCAGCATCTTAACGACTTCGGCTCCGAGCGACGGCAGCCGCATAACACCGAAGCCCAGTACCGATACTTCCCAGTCCAGCCTGCCGAACTTACGATACTTAATTCACGGACTCCTTAAATAGACTTCTTGTCTTCCCAATACCAGCGAGGGCTCGTGGCCGGGTGACAGCAGCCACTTACCCTCGCTAACAACACTAACTTATCAGGAATAGAACGATTATGCCTCTACCCACGGAGAAGCGTGTTCGCCGCTTAGACAAACCACGATAAACCCGTAAGGCTTATCACACCACCTGGTAATAAGGGGGAGGTGGGGGAAAGCCGCGGGACAGATGGCAATGGTCGGCGTATTGAAAATGTGCCTTTCATAGTCCTT
>DAOUEB010000040.1:0-11702 GCA_034430675.1 Dehalococcoidales bacterium | reverse complement strand
TTGCCATAATTGTCCTCTTGGTGCTAGACTGGGTCGGCATGGAAAAGCCACGTAACGTTAAATACGATTCGATGACCATTCATGATTTACCCGTCGCCGACAGGCCGAGGGAGAGATTACAGAGGCTCGGGGTGGACGCCCTGTCCGCCCAGGAAATACTGGCGCTAATACTGGGGAGGGGCATCGCCGGGGAGTCGGTGATGGTGACTGCCCAGAGACTGCTCAGCCAGTTCGGGGGGCTCAAGGGGATTACCGGGGCCTCGCTCGAGGAACTGTCCCAGGTGCGGGGCATCGGCATCGCCAAGGCCGCCCAGATACAAGCGGCCGTGGAACTGGCCAACCGGGTAGAGAGCTACTCGGAATCGACGGGAAAGACCGTGGTAAAGACTCCCGAAGACGTGGCCGGGTTGGTACGGGGGAGGCTGAAGGGTAAGAAGAAAGAGTATTTTCTGGCGTTACTGCTCGATACCAGGAACCAGTTGATAAGGGTGGCGGAAATATCGGTCGGCAGCCTGGACAGCAGTATCGTTCACCCCAGGGAGGTATTCAAAGAGGCGATATCCGCCAGTGCCGCCGCGGTAATCTTTGTCCACAACCACCCTTCCGGGGATACCGAAGCATCAGAAGACGATGAGCGGTTGACCAAACGACTGGCCGAGGTAGGGGAGATTGTGGGCATAGATGTCCTCGACCATATCATCGTCGGGGGGGAGAGCTATGTCAGTCTTAAGAGGGAGGGACTGTTCTGATAAGCTCTTCCCGCTCCGAAATCATTTATGATAGTTATACAATCATCACTGGGGATGAAGATAATCTCGCTCTCTGTCATAGTCGGGCTTGACCCGACTATCCAGGCCAATACGCCCCTCTTGCTGGATTCCCACTTTCGTGGGAATGACACTCGGAGGCAATTTGTCCGCTAACGTTCTTCTCTCATTATCGGTTTTGATTCGTCTTCCGGCTTGCGTACGTACTGGGCCGTCAGTGCGATATCCATGAAGACGATGGGTTTGCGGATTATCTTGAACTCCAGCGGGGTGTGGACCATACCGGCCGGGATATGTACGAAACACGTCTCGGTGATTACGAACTTTTCCTGCTCGCCCTCAGGACCCACGTAAAGCCAGACTTCGGCGTCAAATTCATTCACCCTGGTGGCATCGGCGTTCTGGAAGGCCAGGAACTGGTCGAAATCGTGCGTATGGGGTTCGTTTATCATCAGGAAAGGTTCCGTGACGCAGAACCAGTCCATCCTGTAGCCGGAGTCCCATTCCTTGCCCCAGATATGGAAAGAGGGGGCGGTGAGTTGGGGATAAAGCTTGGTGAAATCTCCAACGGGTTTACTTTTATAATACTTGGCGTACTTCTCCGAAACCATGACTCTTCTCCTTACTTATTACTACCGTTATGATTATACGTTGAAGATTCCTTTCATTTCAAATTCATTCAATAAATGTGAGCTATGCACCCCTCGTATTGAATGCATAGCTCACTATAATAAAGGAGGTCACACAGGCCAGCATCCTCCCTGTGTGCCGGAAGGTGGTGGGAAAAGGCAATAAGCGATTACCTGGCCTTAATGGCTGCCTTCCCCATATTTTCTATTTTTTGTTCCTGCTCCGGGCTCATCTCGATACCCAGCAGTTCCAATCTCCTGACTACATCTTTAGACCTGGTCTTGTTCTTTCTCATAAAGTTGAAAATAGCCTCCCGGCCCATCGGGGTAAGCTGATAGCCTGTTGAGCTGCGTCGCTTCAGATAACCACGATTCACCAGGGAGTTGTAGAGGTAGCCGATATATTCACTGGTAACGTCCATCGGGCGGGTCAGTAATTTATTGCCGGTTTTGGTATTAACGACAGTAGCCATTAGTATTATCATTTCGCTGGGCAGCATTTTGTCCTCCTTTAAATAACGTCAACAGACAATAAAATAGCATAAAATATGACATTTGTCAACTTTTCATCGTGAATGACTCTTCCAGCATTTGGCCGATGGTTTTTCATTTACTCCTGACCTCTCTCTATCTGGTCGTAGCGTGTATATCGTGCACGGTAAACGACTTTGTGTTATATTGTCCCTGGAGAATGCTTGAGAGCCAAACCATGAAAAGAGTCTTATTTATATTTCTATCAATCGTGTTACTGTTCGGCCTGCCGCTGGCAGGCTGCCAGGGACCGGAAACCACGACACCTGATACCCCTGCCATTCTTGGGAGCGGCGTACTTAATCTGTATGGAATCGACCCCTATACGCTCGACCCGGCGGTCTCGGCGGAGACGACCTCCCGCGATTATATCGTGCTGATTTATGGCGGGCTGGTGCGTCTCGATGATAACCTGGAAACGGCGCCGGATATCGCCGAGAGGTGGGAGGTTGGTAAAGACGGCCGGACTTACACTTTCTACCTGCGCAAGGATGTCGTGTTTCATGACGGGCGCGGGGTTACCGCCGCCGACTTTAAGTATTCCTGGGAGCGTGCCTGTGACCCGGCCACCGGCTCACATGTGGCGGGGGAGTATCTCGGTGACATTGTCGGGGTCAGGGATGTCCTGGCGGGTAAGGCCGGGGAAATAAGCGGCGTGAAGGTCATTAGCGATTATGTCCTCGAAGTTACCATAGATATGCCGAAGTCCTATTTCCTGTCCAAGCTGACCCATACCACGGCTTATGTCGTGGATAAGGCCAATGTGGCCCGGGGTGGAGAATGGTGGCGTAAGCCTAACGGCACCGGGCCTTTTAAGCTCAAGGAGTGGCAGGAGAATAACCTGCTCGTCCTGGAGAGGAACGAAAGGTATCACGGGCAGGTGGCCGGCATCGAGGGCGTCGAGTTCCAGTTGTGGAGCGGCGTGCCTATGATTATGTATGAGACCGGGGAAATAGATGTCACCGGCGTTTCCGTGACCTATATCGACCGGGTTACCGATACGGCCGGCCCTTTCCATCAGGAGCTGCAGGTAACGCCCGAGTTGAGCTTCGGCTGGATAGGTTTTAACACGACGCGGCCGCCTTTCGACGATGTGAATGTCCGCCGGGCTTTCAGTCAGGCTGTCGACAAAGATAAGATAGTTTCACTGGTGTTCCGGGACCTGGTGCAGCGCGCCGACGGCATCCTGCCTCCCGGTATTCCCGGTTACAATGAAAGCCTGGTCGGGCTGGACTACGATGTCGACAAAGCTAAAGAGTGGCTGGCCCTTTCCGAATACGGCGATGTGTCCGAACTGCCACCCATCACACTGACTACCTCTGGCTACGGTGGACTGATACCTTCCTCCCTGGAGGCCATCATTAGCCAGTGGCGTGAGAACCTGGGGGTGGAGGTGACGGTGCGCCAGCTGGAGCCGGATAGATACCTCTATTATCTCAAAGAAGAGAAGAACGAGATGTTCGACATGGGCTGGGTAGCCGATTATCCGCACCCGCAGAACTTCCTGGACGTGCTGTTACATACCGGTGCCGAGAATAACTTCGCCGAGTATTCCAATCCGGAGGTGGATGCCATACTGGATAAGGCGGGGGTGGAGCTGGATAGCGAGCTGAGTCTGGAGCTGTACCGGCAGGCGGAGCAGATGCTGGTGGACGATGCGGCCTGCCTGCCGCTGTGGTTCGGGCAGAACTATATACTGGTGAAACCTTACGTGGAAGGCTACGAGCTTAATCCCATGGGGTTTGTGATGCTGAACGAGGTGTCAGTAAGACCTGATTAAAAGAGATTCTTTGTTGACCTCACCCCCTTTACCCCCCTCTCTTACCTTTTGCTATACCATGTTATAATTAATTAAGCAACGCTATATGAATTGACTTTTAGCTCTTTAGTTGGATGCTATGCCAAAAGTAACTATTGAAGGCAAGCCAAGGTTATACTTTTCGACTAATGCGGCGGATAAATCTTGGAGGCTAAAGGAAAAGATCTCTGCCGTCATCGAGTCGTATTTTCAGGGTTTGGACGACCTTTACGTATTCTCTTCAAAGAGGATAAAAAATATTGTAAATGACCCTGAAGAAGTTGACGTGGCGTTTGCAAACATTTCGGACCCAACATCTATTTTTGAATTTGTTCAAGTCCGAGATCGTGAGAATACCGAGGGTAGGCCTTGGGTTGAACAAATGTTAGGACAGCGGAATTCACTTGGAGTACATGCTGGCATTATGGTTTCAACAGATCAATTTTCTCAACCTGCTATACGGCTGGCTTCAAAAAATAATATTCGGCTTAGGTTGCTTCTCCCTGAGACCGATGAGAACATAAAGTTATGGTATAAACCAAATACTATCGGCATACAGAGCCCTATTGTGGAAATAGACCACTGCTCAGTCCTTGCAAAAGCGGATGATAGAATCCTCGAATTTAAAGCTGATGAAAGTAAGAGTCTCGAAGATAATATACTAGTTCCCACTACCGATATGCATAAGTATAGGGTAGTATCTCTGTCGAGAGTCTTTGACGTCGATGTCATGCACAATGAGACACGTCAAGAGGACTTCCTCGCTAAGATACCAATGGACGTAGAGTTTCACAAAGCCAATGTTGCAATTGAATATAAGCAACCACGTCTGTATCTTAAAGCTAAGCCGCCATACGCAAGAGGTACGGGGAATAATGAAGGAATCCTACCAATCATGGGAATAGTATTCTTCGTTAGGGCTAATCATCAGTTCCTTAATTTCCCTATCGCCCATAGATACAAATATTTAAATGCAATCAGTAATGAATGTATTGCGCAGGCTATTATTGCAGAGGTCTATCTAGAGAATCAACAATACTATGTTTGTCTCGTAAGGCATAATATCGTTGGTGATAATAGAAATATAGGTGGAGCTTTCTTTCGATAATAAGCATATATTAAGTATGGATTATAACCTTTAAATTTCTTATAGCAAAAACACTAATACCCCCGATTTTATTTGTCCAGTCGGGGGCGTTTTATCTTTCATGGGGCTGGTGGGGTAAAACTAACGGGATAAGCCGTGGATGCTGCTGGGTGGCTAGGGTGGGAATAGATATCTTAGATGGGCTGGCTTGCCAGCCGTAGCCTCGGCGTAGGCTGGCGGAGGGGGTGGGATTCGAACCCACGGTTGGCTTGCACCAACAACGGTTTTCAAGACCGTCACCATCGGCCACTCGGACACCCCTCCGGAGTTGCAACGACGCCTGTATCAAAGCGTCATTCTTTTTTATCTTTTTTAACTCCCCAGTATCTTGCCAGTATACCACTGCCAACCCAGAGAGCAATAGCTATAATAAGACCTACAAAGAAATCGAGCGGGGTGAAGATTCCCAGCAGAAGAATGACAAGCCCCAACAAACTCATGACGCTGATATAAGCTCTTTTAGCCTGTGGTGACATATGCTTCACCTCCTTTCATCTGCTCATTCGGTCAAGAACGCCTGCGATAGTCGCAACGACCATAGACTATTATAACGTGAAGCATGGGAAAACGCTACGGAGGGGCGGGTAAAATACATCGCGCGTTATCGAGTATCGGTGAAGTTTTTTGGATGTGGACAGGCATAATAACCGGATGAGAGGTATCCGGGCATGGTATTTACGGGACTATTTCCACTGGCGGGACTGCCGGTCGAACCTTAAGAATCTCCTGTGGAGATACTGGATATTGCCACAGTTCGGGCACTGTTTGTAGTAGCCGAATTTTTTATCGACCATAAAGGAGGTAATGCTGCCGCACTCCGAGCAGTATCCAGTAGACTCCTGCATTGGTTCTGATACTACTACATTAGTCTCAACGGCGTTTTCCATTGTCACGTCGATACCCCATATCTTTTGTCGGATTGAAGGAATAGGTACCAAGAAAGCGCTTCCTACAATACTAATGTAGCTTACGAATGTTACGTGTGAACACTAGGCTGACACCCATATTGCGCTTGGGTTGACACTGAATTTGAGCGTGGCTTTTTATGGCGGTTGCCACCGGTAATGACAGTTACATATGGCAGGCCATACGGATGCTACAGGTTTCCGGTTATTTTCGGGGTCACCGCCTGAGTTCGAAGATATTATTGACCTCGCCATCGGGGCAGGATACCTGTACGGCATCGGGGTCACCCCGCCAGGGGAACGTGCCCCCGAATTGAAGCATCAGGGCTACGGGATACAAAGCATTGAAGGACAGGCTACACATACCCGGCGGGGTCATGTAGTTAAAGACCCATTCGTCGCCGATTTTATGAGCCTCGCCATATCTATGAGGCGTTAATAAGCGGCATAATATTCTTTTTACGGTTGGTGGGAGCCTATACTAGCTTGAGGCTTTCCTGAGCAACCCCAAACCGGCCAGTACCAGGCCCAGACCCAGGATAATGTTGATGATTCCGGTGGTCCTGACAAAGCTGGCAGTACCGACATTCGACCTGGCCAGTCCCAGTCCTACCTTATTTCCATACAGGGCGTTGTAATCGGGACTTGGTGGAGTTCCTGCCGCTTTCGCCTGGTTATACTGGGCTGTTACTCCATCGTATGTGGCGTCTAATTGATCCAGCGGAAGTGGCGCTATGGAGTCGGCGACTTCCTGCTCCGCGGACGCGGCCTGTGTGATGAACAGTATGCCCAGGACAAAGCTGGCTAACCCGAGAATTACCACGATGACTGAAATCACACGCATTTTAGAATCCCTCCTTTTTTTCTGCACCTAGCATTTCTAGGTATGTTATCTTAAAAAGCGTGTTGTGTCAAGTGCTACAGCAGTACCTTATTTGTTCTCAGGCGGATTGTTAATAAGAATTAAGCCCTGTCCTAGCTGATTACTTTGGCGCCCATGTATTCTTGCAGCACTTCTGGCACGGCGATGGTGCCGTCGGCCTGCTGGTAGTTCTCCATGACGGCAATCATCACCCTGGGCAGGGCCAGGCCGGAGCCGTTTAGAGTGTGAACGAACCGGGGACGGGCATCCGGGGTGGGGCGGTAGCGGACACTGGCCCGCCGCGACTGAAAATCGCCGCAGTTGGAACAGGAGCTGACCTCCAGCCACTCCTGGCAGCCGGGGGCCCAGACATCGATATCGTAGGAGCTGGTGGAGGCGAAACCGAGGTCGCCGGTGCAGAGCTGGCGGATACGGTAGGGCAGTCCCAGCTTCTGGCAGACTTCCTCGGCGTCATGTGTCAGCTTCTCCAGCTCGTCGTTGGAGGCCTCCGGCTCGGTGAACTTGTAAAGCTCCACTTTATCGAACTGGTGACCGCGCTTGATACCGCGCGTGTCCTTGCCGGCGGACATCTTTTCGCGGCGGAAACAGGCGGTGTAGCCGACATAGTGGAAAGGCAGCATTCCCGGGGGAATTATCTCGTCCCGGTGCAGGTTGGTCAGGGGTATCTCGGCGGTGCCCACGAACCAGAGGTCGTCCTCGACGTCGTGATAGATGTTATCGGCGAACTTGGGTAGCTGGCCGGAACCGACCATGCATTCCTCTTTGACCATGAAGGGAGGGTATATCTCCTGGTAGCCGTGCTCTTTGGTATGAAGGTCGAGCATGAAGGTGATAAGGGCTCTCTGGAGGCGGGCGCCGAGTCCCTTGAGCACGTAGAAACGGCTGCCGGATATCTTTACACCGCGCTCGAAGTCGATGATGTCCAGGTCTTCCCCCAGTTTCCAGTGGGGCAGGGCTGCGAAAGCGAGCTTCTTCGGCTCTCCCCAGGTGCGAACCTCCACGTTATCATTATCGTCCCTGCCGAGGGGGACATCGGGCTGGGGGATATTGGGGACCTGTAAGAGGAGTTCCTCAAGCTGTTCGTCGAGGCGCCTGACCTCTTCTTCCAGGTTCTGTATCTCGGTGCGGAGGGCGCGCCCTCTTTCCTGGGCTTTTTCTCTCTCCCTGGATATGGTTTTTCTCTCCTGCCGCAGGTTATCCAGCTCGCCTACTTTCTGCCTTCGCCGGGTATCAAGCTGCAGGATTTCATCCACGGGGACGCTGTCGTGGCGATTCTCTATCGCCTGTCTTAAAATCTCCGGGTTTTCTCTGATAAATTTAAGGTCAAGCATAATTTGGTCTACCTCACCCCCTTAATCCCCCTCTCCTGTCAAGGAGAGGGGGAGGTTTGGGAAGAGGGGCTTCGCCCCTCCTGGACTCCCCTTTTACGGTTTTTCCCGCAACTGCGGGAACAGGATAACCTCTCTTATTGATTGCTGGTTGGTGAGGAGCATGACCAGGCGGTCGATGCCGACGCCGAGGCCGCCGGTGGGGGGCATGCCGTACTCCAGGGCCGTCAGGTAGTCCTCGTCGATAGACCACTGCTCTTCTTCGTCGCCGTGGCGGTCCTTCATCTGCTCCTCGAAGCGTTCCCTCTGCTCGATGGGGTCGTTAAGCTCGCTGTAGGCGTTGGCAATTTCCAGTCCGCCGGCGACTGCCTGAAAGCGCTCCACCACACGTTCTTTGCCGGGCTTGCTCTTGGCCAGCGGTGACATGGAAGCGGGGTAGTCAAAGACGATGGTGGGCTGGATTAATTTGGGTCTGACGCATGTCTTGAGAAGCTCGTCAACCAGCTTGGCCCAGTTTTTATCGGGGTCGGCCTCCATGTTCAGCGAGCGCATCTTTTCCCGCAACCCGCTGGCGGTGGGGTATCTAACGTAGTCGATGCCGCTGTACTCCTTGGCGGCATCGCGCAGGGTGATGCGCTGCCAGGGTGACTTTAAATTTATGACATTATCGCTGTACTGGAATTCCAGAGTGCCCATGACCTGCCGGCCGACCCATGGTATCATCTCCTCCAGCATCTCCATAACGTCGGTGTAGTCGGCATAGGCTTCGTAACTTTCCAGCATGGTGAACTCGGGGGAATGTGTCGTAGAGATGCCTTCGTTGCGGAAGATGCGTCCTATCTCGTAGACCCTGTCGAACCCGCCGACGATGAGTCGCTTGAGGTGAAGCTCCAGGGCGATGCGCAGGTAGAAGTCCTGGTCGAGCGTATTGTGGTGGGTGATGAACGGTGTGGCCAGGGCGCCCCCGGCGGACGAATGCAGCACCGGCGTTTCCACCTCGATGAAGTCGCGTTTGTCGAGGAACTGCCGCATGGCGGCGATGACCCGACTGCGCACCTTGAAGACATCTTTTACCTCGCTGTTGGCGATGAGGTCGACGTAGCGCTGTCGGTACCTCTTATCGGTATCGCTGAGGCCATGCCACTTTTCCGGCAGGGGCTGGAGCGACTTGGACAGCAGGGTAAAATAGCCGACGGCGATAGTGGGCTCGCCGGTCCTGGTACGCAGCAGCTTGCCCTCGACGCCGATGATATCGCCGATGTCCAGGTCCTTGAACAGTGCCTGCTCTTCTTCATTGAATCTGCCGTTCTGGAGAAGCAGCTGTATCTTGCCGGAGCCGTCGCGGACATCCAGGAAAGAACTCTTGCCCATTTTTCTCATGGCCGTAATACGCCCGGCGACGTTGACCGGCTCCGTTTCTTTGCCGAAGACCCGGCTTTTAGCGCGCTGGGCAGTCTCCTGCGCTTCCATCTCTTCCAGTTGCGCTATCGCTTCCTGCGTGGTATGGGTCTGCTGATAGCGATTGGGGTAGGGATTGATGCCCCGGGCGCGGAGTCGCTCCAGTGTCTGTTTCCTCTGCTCGTTTATATCTTCTAATCTTGATGGCATATCCAACCTGCTTGATAATAATAAAAAGACTGAGATTACTATTCTCAGTCAATGTTAACACTATTATATGTTATATGTGCGTTATGGTAAAGGGGTGGGTGGCGGATTGTCATTGCGAGACCATTGACGACGAAGTCGGAAAGGCGAAGCAATCCCTGTGATTAGCTTAAACGATAGATAGAGATTGCCACGCCTGCGTGCCGTAACATACTTCGGCGTGCAGGCACGCTACGCTCGCAATGACAGGGGATTAAGGGGGTGGGTTGAACTGGAGCCGCTGTTCCCTGAGAGTATCCAGCCAGGCGGCTGATTTTACCTCTCTTTCCAGCAGGTGCTTGAGGTAGCCGCTGATAACGTTCTCTATCTCGTCGGCCAGTTCCGGGTCTATTTTCACGCGGCTGGCCCCGATGAAATCGGGGCCGCTCTGGAGGAGCCGCAGAACTTTTTGCGCGTTAACCGAGAGGGCGTAGGAGAACGGCTGACTCAGACTGCAAGCGGGACAGAGCATGCCTCCGGCGGAGGGGCTGAAGTAATTGGTGGTCGGTTCCAGTTCTTTGCGGCAGGCGACGCATTCGCGGAGCTGGGGACGGTAGCCGGCGCTTTCGAGGAGGTGCAGCTCGAAGTAGCGCAGGATGAGCTCTTTGTTGTTCTCCCCGCACAGCCGGTTTAGAGTATCCAGCATCAACTGGAAGAGCGAAAAGTTTTCCTGGTGCTCGGCGGTAAACTGGTGGACAAGCTCGGCAACATACAGTCCGCACGAGGTCAGCCAGAGGTCGTTTTTCAGGGGCATAAAGCTGTTGATGGTCTGGCTGCCGGTGATGGTGTCTAAATTGCGACCGCGGGCGAAGGATACCTGGCTGTGGGTGAGTAGCTCCAGGTGCCCGGCGAGCTTGCTCCTGGGCTTGCGCAGGCTTTTGGCAAAGCCCTGGATTTTACCGAGTTGAGGGGTAAAGAAGGTGAGGATGCTGTCCGCCTCCCCCAGCTTGGTCTTCTTGATAACGATGGCTTCGGTCTGATAGTTACGCGGTTCCGGCATGATATTTGTGTAACCTCACCCCCTGTGTCCCCCTCTCCTTACGAGGCAGGATGAAGGAGAGGGGGAGTATTGGGGAAGAGGGGCTCCGCCCCTCTTAGACGTCCCGTTATATATCAGGTGTGCCCCTCCTTAATAACCCGTGAATGTATATAAAGTATAGGGGAGAGTATGAGAGGGGTGCAACCTTGGTTTAATAGTGCTAAAATAATCATAATTTATCTAACTTGGTGAGTATATATTGAACGACGATAAAGATAATAATACTCCAAATCCTAAGACAATAGAATTCGTATATTATGAAGGTCAGAAAATCCTAGGTCATTATCTTTCTGCTGCAGACTCTTTGGATACGAAAATCATCGCTGTGTTCTCTACTGCTACAATACTTATTGGTGTTGTTCCACCTTTGATTTATAGCGATGTTAGTCAAAGTGAAATATGTCTATTAAATGATTGGAGAACATTACTTTTAATGATACTTGCTGGGGTTTGTTATTTATTAATATTCTTTTTGTCTTTGAAATCTTGTTTGGCTAAATTCTTCGGCTTAGTTCCACGTCTAAGATATGTCTATGATAACATTGATAAAAGTTCAGTTGCGATAATGGAGCAAATTGTGAAAAAATATATTCGTAAAGCTTATAAAGCTAATGTAGCAAATTTAAAAGCAAAGAATCTTACACTGAAGATAATAATAATAGCTACGGGTTTTGAGGCGATTTTTTTATTTACTTTATTTATTATTTATGTTTAACGTATTAATCCTCTTTGGTCTCCTTGTCGGGTAATCCCCTTTCTATCCATTCTACTCCATCATCATCTTTACCCTTTTCTATCCATTCTATGCCTTCGTCATCACCATTACCATTACCATTACCATTGCCTTTTTTATTTTTTAGTTTACTTTTTAAAGGATTTGGCATAGTATCCTCCTTATTATCGGGAAGTTTTAAAACTCAGACCTGCCCTCTAATGCCCTGGTCAGGGTAACGTCGTCGGCATATTCAAGCTCGGTGCCGAAGGGGAGGCCGCGGGCGAGGCGGGTAACCTTAATATTGAGGGGGGCAATG
>DAOUEB010000039.1:0-5516 GCA_034430675.1 Dehalococcoidales bacterium | reverse complement strand
GTGGAGATAGGGGGATTCGAACCCCCGACCTCCGCGATGCGAACGCGGCGCTCTCCCTATTGAGCTATATCCCCATGACTTCAGGGCTATTATAGCATATATCGACTATCGCTCGATGTGCTTAATCTGGTAACGCAGTTTACCGGCCGGTGCGTTTATCTCCACGACATCTCCGTCCTTCCGGCCGATAAGCGCCTTACCCAGGGGTGAAGCGATGGAGATTTTTCCCTTTAAGGGGTCTACTTCCCTGGGGTCGACTATCATGTAGCGGAGTTCTTCGCCGGAGGCTAGGTCACTGAGGGCGATACTATCACCGATGCCCGACTTAACGGCGGGTTCTTTCTTATCACCGATGATGGTGGCCGCTTTCAGCGCTTCCTCAAGCTCCTTAATCCGTCCTTCCACGTGTCCGCGCTCTTCTCTGGCGGCGTCCAGCGGCGCATTCTCGCGGAAATCCTTATCGGCAGCGGCCCGCTGTATTTCGCCGATGAGTTGGCGACTCCTCTTCTTGAGCTTATCGAGCTCGGCTACCAGTTCGTCGTATTTCTGCCGGGATAAAGAAGCGGCCTCGCGCAGGACCCGTCCGGGAGTAACCTTCGGCCCGGCTTTCGCTTTCCTGGTTTTCAGGTGAGTAGCCAGGTTGGTCTGGCTCCATCCCGCCTTTTTAGCGTAGGCGAGGAAGGCGCGTACGAGTACCAGCTTCCTGGCATAGTCGGTATCCGAGACCGATAGCTGCTCGGCGTAGCTGGCAACAGCCGGGGCGGCCAGTTTGGAAAAGGAACTCTCCCAGCCATACCAGCGGGCGAATTTATACACCTCCGGCTGGCTGGCATCTCTGTCTTTTGCGAATAATTTCGCCAGGTATAATGCGGCGGCCTCGCCCAGACTGGGAATGCGGTTATCGCTGTTTACCATTTATCTCCCCCGATGAATATGCTGTTTTATTCTAAACATTAATCACGTTATCGGTCAATCCGCCCGGCCTTGAAGGGTAATTTCATCACGTTTAGAGTTCTGGTTACCATCTGGTATTTTAACAAACTTACTATCATCCGGCCGTGCCAGTCGAAAGCGATGTCTTCGGCTTTGAGCAGGGCTTCGTCGATGCCGCCGGCTCTGACTGTCTCGAACAGGCGGTCGATTTGCCGGTTGCTGAGGCGCTCGAACAATTTTCTGGCCCAGTAGCCTGTCCTGAGCTCCCGTCCCAGCTTCTTGCGCCACGCCCGCTCGTAATGAGCCAGCCTCTTCGCGGACAGGTCGTCATCGGCCAGTGCCTGGTGCAGGGTTTCGGCGGCTATTTCGGCGCTGAGTAAACCGTAGTAGATGCCGCCGCCGCTGGTCGGCTTTACCTGCCCGGCGGCATCGCCCACGACTATCAACCGCTCACCGTAGGTTCGGGTCAGCGGCTTTAACGGGATACCCCCGTAGCTTATGCTAACATCGGCGGAGGTTATTTTACCGCAAGATACCAGCTGTTCCAGCCAGTTTCTCAGGTAGAGTCCGGGCTTCTGCCGTGACATCAGCCCGACCCGTGCCATGGAAGGTGTTGTCGGCACAATCCAGCCGAAGAAACCGGGCGCCACGTCCCCGAAATAGACCTCTACCTCGTCGGTTCCCGGCGTTTTTACCTCGACCTGGACGCCGATGGTGAAGTCCCGGAACCCACCCAGACCCAGCCGCCCGATTAAGCCGGGCGTAAAGCCGCTGGCGATGACCACGGATTTTGTCGTGATTTCAGACTCTTTTCCCAGGCAGGATACGGTAACGATGGCGCAGTCTTCTGAAATGGTGACATCTTTAACCCGGCTGTTGAAATTGTAGTCGGCCCCCGCATGCTGCGCCCGCTCCGCCATTGATATGTCGAAAGCCACCCGGTCCAGAATACAGGCCTGGGGCTTTTCCCGCCGCAGGTGGAGTCGGTTCCCCGAGGGCGAAAAGAGACTGGCACTGTTTACCCGGCGGAGAATTACTTTATCCTCGATGGTAAAAGCGTTGACGCATTCCTGGCCGATGATGCCCGTGCAGCAGACCCTTTCTCCCGCCCGCGACTTCCGTTCCAGCACCAGTACCCGGTGTTCCTGTTCCGCGAGCTGGTAAGCTACATAGCTTCCAACCGGGCCACCACCAACGACTATGGCGTCATACATTCAATCTCCGTCAGAGACCTCCGAATGGCGGGCTAAGTATCTCCTGAGGAAGTATATCACCACGGGAATCACCGTAATCGCGATAATGGTAAAGAGGGCGTTGGCTCCGTTAATCCTCAAGTCGAACAGCACGTTCAGGACGATGATGCTGAGAGTTACCGAGGCAATGGACAGGCCGACGGAAAGGGCAATTCTTTCGATGATAGTTAGCTTTTTAAAGAAAACGAGTGTCCAGGCAAAGCCCGGTAGAAAGAAGACGAGGATAACCCCCAGGATTGCCCTGATAACCGGCGCGCTTTCGGCGAAAGACAGGAAACTCTGGAATAGATGACTGAAATCCATATCATAATACTACTTAATCTGAGTAGTAACTTCAAGCATACCCTCTAGTGTCATTGCGAGGAGCGCAGCGACGAAGCAATCTCTACTCAGATTCTAAGGGATTGCTTCGCGGAGTTTATCCTGAGCGTAGCGTTAGGGCTCGCAATGACGAGGGCGCTCAGTTAAATTATTCGAAGACACCCTTCTGGCGCAGTCGGTCGACCTCATCCCGGGGCATACCCAGAATATCGGTGCAGATATAGTCGGTATGCTCGCCCAGCAGGACAGGACGCCGTATATCGGCTTCGGCGGCGGAGAGCTTGATGGGGTCCGGGTGATAGTAGCGCAGCTTGCCCATGTACGGATGGTCGAGCTCGCGGTAGAAATTGTAGTGTTTGAGCTGGGGGTCTTCATCAAGGTCTTTGGCGTTGGCGACCAGTCCCGCACCGACGCCGGCTTTTTGCAGCATTTCCTGAACCCGCTCCGGCGGGTATTTAATTGTCCAGGCTTCCACCCGGCCGTCGAGCTTGTCGCTGTTTTCCACCCGACCCGCCGCGGTGGCGTATTTTTTATCTTTAGCCCAGTCCGGATTGCCGATAACCCTGACGAAGCTCTGCCACTCATCGTCGGTCATCACGGCAATGGCCACCCATCTATCATCGCCTTTACATCTGTAAATACCATGAGGCGCGGCGTAATCGCACCTGTTGCCTTCCAGGGCCAGCTCGCGTTCGTTGGCCTGGTAGTCGAGGATGAGCGGGGTCATGTAGTTCAGTCCGGCTTCTATCTGGGCGTGGTCGATATACTGTCCCTTGCCGGTACGGCGGCGGTAGTCGAGCGCTGCCATGATGGCCAGTGAGCCGTACATCGGCGATAGCTGGTCGGTATAGTAGGTGGAGGGGGGCACGGGGGGCCGGTCCGGATAGCCGACCATCGTGTCCATCATGGTCACTGCCGTCAATATACTGCCGAAGCCGGGCTGGTCGGCCATGGGTCCGGTATGCCCGTAGCCGCAGGTGCGAAACATGATGATTTCCGGGTTGACTTTCTTCAGCCCCTCGTAGTCCAGTCCCAGCTTGTCCATGACGCCCGTGGGAAATCCTTCGCCGACGACGTCCGCCCAGGCCACCAGCTTCTTGAAAATCTCTATCGCCTCGGGCTGTTTGAAGTTGAGGCTGATGCCGTATTCCGGGGCGGTGTGGGTGATGGAAAAGAAAGCGCTGCGTTCCAGTCCGACCGGCTCGCCCTCTTTATTGGTGGCGGCGAAGGGGGCAAAGAGCCTGACCGGGTCGGGCCTGGTGGCTGTTTCCACGCGTATCGTCGTCGCTCCGTAGTGACTGAGGTAGTTGAGGGTATAAATACCCACCCCCGCCCAGCAGAGTTGCACTATCTTCACGCCTTCAAAGGGTTTCTTGGCCACTATCTTCCTCCTGATTCTTCGGTGTCATTCCCGCCCCTAATTTGTCATTCCAGCCCCGTATCAAGTACGGGGTAAACTCCGGCTGGAATCCAGTATCCCCACTCTGTCATTCTGAGCGAAGCGAAGAATCCCGGCGGGGAGTTCCGATAGATTTAACAAGAAGCGGTCTCCGGGATTACTACGGGCTCTCGCCTGCCAAAGAACCTGTCCGCCGCTCCTCCGGAGCTTTGGAAGGCGGGCTTGTTCGGCGAGCAGGTCGCCCTCGCAATGACATATTTTTTAAATCACCTTTTGCTCTTTAAGGGCTGCCAGCTCATCGGGGGACATACCCAGTTCTTGGTATATCTCGTCGTTGTGCTCGCCGATGAGTGGGGCCCGGTGCCGTATCCCGATTTGTCCCTGCGTCGTCATTACGGCGCCTCCCGGGTATTTCAGGCTGGTGCCCAGTTCCGGGTGTTCGATTTCTTTCCAGAAACCTCTGTCCAGGAGCTGGGGATACTTGAGCACGTCCCCGGCGTTATTGCAGGGTCCGAGCTGGAATCGATTCTCCGTAGCCAGTTTGAGCAGCTCGTCCTTGGTATGGTTCAAAAAGAACTTACTGAATATTTCCATAAGCTCTTCGGCCTGTTCCCGGCTCATGTCCCCCCAGTTTTTTTTCTCCCAGGCCCAGTGCTCGAAGGAGCCGATGCTGATGCCGTCTCTTTTAATGAAATCCATCATGCTGAGGTTGTTCTTGGCGGCGGTGGGGTTCAGCAGGAGGTTGAGGGCGATGTAGCCGTCTTTACACTCCCAGAGCAGGGGATTGTAGAAGGTGGAGCCGTCCTTGAGGGTGACGGCCGCCCGCGCCCGACCGTGCCGCGTGGGAATCTCGCCGAACAGGGCGTAAGGGCCTTCGATTTCCGCCGAGCAGACGACATCCAGGGCCTGCTGGGTGATGGCATCGACGTGCTGTCCCTGGCCGGTCAGCGCGCGTTGGCTCAGGGCAATCATGGTGCCGGCGGCCCCGTTCATGGCCCCGAGGTAGTGGGTATGATGATAGCTGACGGTCAGCGGGGGGCGGTCATCGTAGCCGGCGGTATAAATAAGTCCGCCGAGCGCCCGCACCACGATGTCCGGGTCTTTGTAGTCGCGGTACGGGCCTTCCTGCCCGAATCCGGTCATGGAGGTCAGCACGATGCCGGGGTTAATCTGGCTCAGGTCTTCATAGCCCAGGCCAATGCTGTCGAGGTAGCCGGGGGCGAAGGACTCCAGCACGGCGTCCGCCGTCCTGACCAGCTTTTTAAATATCTCTTTGCCGTCTTTAGTCTCGATATCAAGGGTAATGCCTTTCTTGTTGGAGTTGAAGGCGAACCAGGTCAGGTTTTTCTCGGGGTCGGGGTCGTCTTTATAGAAAGGGCCTTTGAAGCGGGCGGGGTCGCCGCCGGGCTTTTCAATCTTGATGACCCCCGCCCCGAAGTCGCTGAGGGCCCGGCCGCAGATGAAAGCCCTGTCGGTAGTTAAATCAAGGATGCGGTAACAGCTCAGCATAAGCCCCTCCTGAAGCTAATTTAAACGATGAATTAAAGAACGCTACGGGGATTATCCAACCAGATAATTATAGTATGAAGAGGGGTGAGGGGGCAAATGGG
>DAOUEB010000038.1:0-12850 GCA_034430675.1 Dehalococcoidales bacterium | reverse complement strand
CCATCGTTGCAGGGCACCTGACGGTGAGTATATACCTCCAGCCCGGCGGACTCAAGCAGTGACACCGCTTTCCTTAATAGTAATCGATTCTGGAATACCCCGCCGCTCAGTGCCACCCCGGTGATGCCGGCCTTGGGTGAGATTTTCTGGCACACTTCCAGTATCATCTGGGCTACCGTGTTATGGAACCGGGCGGCGATTCTGGCTCTGGGTGTGTGGTTGTGTAAATCGTTCACTATTGCGGCGAGCAAATCGTGAATCTTGATGGTATTGATTTCATCATGCTTCGTTACGGAGAACGGGTAGCGGGCCGACTCGTTAACAGCCTTATCGGCGAGTGTCTCGAGGTCGATGGCCGCCTGGGCTTCGTATTCGATAACGCCCCTGACGCCGATAAGGGCGGACACGGCATCGAAGAGTCGCCCCACGCTTGAGGTCAGCGGCGCGTTAATGCTGTTTTCTATCTGGGTCTGAATAATGTCGATTTCTGCGGGGTCGATATTTTTCAGGAAGGGAAGCTGCCGGTCCAAATCTATACCGAGCGATAGCAGGTAGCCGATGGCCGTGCGGTACGGCTTTTTAATGGCCAGGGCACCGCCGGGTAGCGGCAGGTACTCTAAAAACGCCATTCTGTTGAACTGCCTGTAATCGGCCACCATGAATTCCCCACCCCAGATATGGCCGTCGGTGCCGTAGCCGGTGCCGTCGAAAGATACCCCGATAACCGGCCCTTTCAGTCCGTTGTCCGCCATGCAGCTGGCGATATGGGCGTGGTGGTGCTGCACCGGAACCAGTTTTATTTTGTCTCTGTCCGCCAGTTCCTTAGCGTATTTGGTAGGCAAATACTCCGGGTGCATGTCGTGGGCGATAATTTCCGGCTCAATCCTGAATAATCTCTGATATAGCGCTATTGTATTTACAAAATGTTCCAGCGTTTCCAGGTTTTCCATGTCGCCGATGTGCTGGCTGACGAAGGCGAAGTTGTCCCGCGTCAGGCAGAAGGTGTTCTTCTCCTCGGCACCGCAGCCCAGTATCTGCCGGCTTTGATAGGGGAGGTGGATGGGGTAGGGTGCGTAGCCGCGGGCGCGCCGCACGGATGTGGGGGCATTCCTCTCCACTATCATGACGCTGTCGTCGTAGCGGGCGTAGATGTCCCGATTGTGCATTAAAAAGTAATCGGCGATGCCGCTGAGCCTCCGCAGCGCCTCGTCGTTGTCCTTGGCGATTGGCTCCTCGCTGATGTTCCCGCTGGTCATCACCAGCGGCAGGCCCGTCTCCCTGAGCAGGAGGTGGTGGAGTGGGGTATAGGGGAGCATCACGCCGAGATAGTTCAGACCGGGCGCCACGACTCTCGTTACTGCGGATTCGGCCTTCCATTTCATCAGGACGATGGGACTGCCGGGGGAAATAAGCAGCTTCTCCTCTTTGTTATTTACCTCGCAGTGCCGCCTGACTTCATCAAGGGATGTCACCATTATAGCCAGTGGCTTGGCGGGTCGGTTCTTCCGCTGGCGGAGTCGGTTGACCGCCGTCTGGCTGGTGGCGTCGCAGGCCAGCAGGAAGCCACCCAGCCCCTTTACCGCGACTATTTTGCCTTCTTTTAATAGCTCGCAGGTCTTACCGATGATATCGTCGCAGGTTACTTGATTGCCCTCGGCGTCCGTTAGTTTCAGCTGCGGACCGCATGCCGGGCAGGCATTAGGCTGGGCGTGGAAACGGCGGTCGAGCGGGTCGTCGTATTCTCTCTGGCATTCCGGGCACATCCGGAAGATATTCATGGTCGTGTTGGGGCGGTCGTAGGGGATATCGTCGATTATGGTGAAGCGGGGGCCGCAGTTGGTACAGTTGGTAAATGGATAGCGATAGCGCCGGTCGGCAGGGTCGAAGATTTCTCTCAGGCAGTCCGGGCAGGTGGCGATATCCGGTGAGATAAGCTGGTACTTGCCTTCCTCGGCGACGCTGTGGCGGATTTCGAATTTTTCGCGATTCTCAGGCGTACCCGCCTCTACGGCGATGTTCTCTATGTGGGATAACGGGGGCGACTGCTCGCGTAGTCTGACCATGAATCGCTCGATGTCCCTGGCTTCTCCCTCCACCTCAATCCTGACATCCTCCGAGGTGTTGCGTACCCAGCCCCTGAGGTTGTGCCTGGTGGCGAGTTGGTAGATGAATGGTCTGAAGCCGACGCCCTGCACCACCCCCCTGACGCTGATATGAACGAGACTGACAGCCGGTATTTTTGCCATGCTACCTGTTTTTCTTGCCTTTTACGGCGGATTCCAGCCAGTCGAGCCAGGCGTCCATCCCCTCGCCGGTCTTACAGGAGACGGAGAAGATAATGACATCGGGATTCAGCCCGGTGACTGTTTTCTTAAAGCCCTCGACGTTGAAGTCGAGGTGCGGCTGGAGGTCGATTTTGTTGAGCAGCACTACGTCACTGTCGGCGAACATGGCCGGGTATTTATACGGCTTGTCGTCGCCCTCGGGCATGCTGGAAATCATGACGCGCTTGTCTTCCCCCAGGGCAAAGGCGTTGGGGCAAATCAGGTTGCCGACATTCTCGATTAGCAGCAAATCGGTATTTTCCAGGGGCAGGCCGTTCAGAGCGCTTTCGACCATGTTGGCGTCGAGGTGGCAGCCGCCGGCGGTATTGATTTGAACGACGGGTATGCCCATCTCGTTAATTTTATCGGCATCCACGCTTGAGGCGACATCGCCCTCGATGACCGCAATTCTGGTTTTCTCTTTCATGTGTTTTATCGTGCTCAGGATGAGGCTGGTCTTGCCCGCGCCCGGCGACGACATGATATCTATCGTCATGACGCCGTGACTGTCCAGCCGTTTTTTGTTGGCCTGGGCCTTTTCTTCGTTGGCGCCCAGGATATCCTCGCCTACGGTTATCACTTTTACTGTCATTTACTCCACCTCAATACTTTCCATATAGCATTCGCGACCCGACACTATCTCGATGCCCGTCTCGTGACATTCGGGGCAGGCCCAGTCGTGGTCGCTGGGAGTGAAAACGGCCTCGCACTTGTGGCAGCGTACCTGGGTCGGCTTCATCTCGAAAGCAAGCTCGGCGCCGCTGGCGATGGTGTCCTTGCTGAGAAAGTCGAAGTAGAATTTCACGCACTCGCCGACCACGCCCGATAGTTCGCCTACCACCAGGTTGATGCGGGTAATCCTGCTGGCATTGGCTTCGCCGGCCTTTTCCAGCGCCAGGGACAATATGCTTTCCGTAATGCTGTATTCATGCATTTTGTTACTTTGCTACTGAAGCGGGACAGGGTGCACCATTAACATTATAGTCCAGTGTGTGAAAGTGGGCAAATTAGAAGGGTAGGTGGGGTCATTTTCAGTTAAGAAATTTACTTCCGCCCCCTACTGTGCTATAATTTCACGTAGCTATTTGTTATTAATTTAAAGGTGGAAGAGGTAAACTTTGGAAAAAGAGAAGAAGGCGGAAATTATCGGCAATTATCAGGCTCGTGAGGGTGATACCGGCTCGACCGAGGTACAGGTAGCACTGCTTACCGAGCGAATAATTCAGTTAACCACGCATATGGCGGCCAACCGTCACGACTATCATACCCAGCGGGGCTTGCTCAAGCTTGTCGGGCAGAGGCGAAGGCTTTTAGCTTATCTCAGCCGGGAGGACGTAGGGCGGTATAATCAACTTATCAAGAGGCTGGGGCTGCGTAAGTAAAGCCTTTTGGATGGAGGGAGTAATTCATTGGAACCACAATCTTTTCGTTGCGACATTGGTGGTCGCGACCTCAGTATCGAAACAGGCAAGCTCGCCCAACAGGCCGACGCTGCGGTAACCGTCCGCTACGGCGAGACTGTCGTCCTGGTGACGATGTGCTTCAACAGGAAAGACAGGGAAGGGGTCGATTTTCTGCCCCTGACCATCGACTACGAAGAACGATTGTACGCCGCCGGTAAAATCCCCGGCGGTTTTATCAGGAGGGAGGGACGTCCCAGCGAGGCGGCCGTACTGGCCTGCCGGCAGACGGACCGCCCCATACGCCCGCTGCTCCCCAAGACCTGGCACAGCGATATCCAGATAATCACCACCGTGCTCTCCGCCGACCTGGAGAATGACCCGGATATACTTTCGGTTCTCGGCGCTTCGGCATGCCTGTCACTCTCCGAGATACCCTTTAACGGGCCGGTGGGCGCCGTTAATGTCGGCTATATTAACGGCGAACTGGTACTGAATCCGAAGATGGCCCAGCTGGAAGAAAGCCAGCTAGACCTCATTGTCGTCAGCACCAGGGACAAGGTTATCATGGTGGAAGCGGGGGCCAGGGAAATCTCCGAGGACATCATTCTTCAGGCGGTTAAAATGGCTCACGAGGCCAATCAGGATATCATTCGAATCCAGGAACAGCTTCAGCAGGCGTCGGGCAAGCCCAAGCTGCCTGTCCCTGAGGAAGAAGTGAACGTGGAGGCGGTTGCGGCGGTGGGTAAAATTGCCGATGAGAAGCTTGACCGGATACTCGGTAAGTCGGACAAAGAGCAGCGCGAACAGGCGCTGGACGACGTGAAAGCCGAGCTTTTGGAGAAATTCGGCGAAACGTATCAGGAGAAGGAAATTCTGGAGGCACTTGATGTTAGACTTAAATACGTACTGAGGACGCGGATACTGGATAAGGAACAGCGTGTAGGCGGACGCGGCATCACCGAGATACGTCCCCTTAGCTGTGAGGTGAGTTTACTGCCGCGTACTCACGGCTCCGGTTTGTTCAACAGAGGGCTGACCCAGGTACTGACCATTACCACACTGGGCTCCACTCGTAAGGAGCAGATGCTCGACGGACTGGGGATAGAGGAAAGCAAGCGCTTCATGCACCACTATAATTTCCCCGGGTTTTCCAACGGCGAGGTGAGGCGTGTCGGTTCCACCAGTCGCCGCGAGATAGGGCATGGCGCCCTGGCCGAAAGAGCCCTGCTTCCGGTGCTACCCGATGACGAGGATTTCCCGTACGCCATACGTCTTGTCTCGGAAGTCCTGAGTTCTAACGGCAGTACCTCTATGGCCAGTGTCTGCGCCGGCAGCCTGTCGCTGATGGATGCGGGCATACCGGTCAAGAAGGCCGTGGCCGGCATCGCTATGGGGCTGATTACCGGTGATGACGATAAATTTGTGGTCCTGACCGACCTTGAGGGGCAGGAGGACTTTAACGGCGATATGGACTTCAAGGTAGCCGGTACCCGGGACGGCATTACGGCGATACAGATGGATACCAAGCTCAAAGGTATCAGCCTGGAGGTAGTGGAAAAGACGCTAGCTCAGGGTAAAGAGGGCCGATTGTTTATTCTTGATAAGATGGCTCAGACTATTGATGCCAGCCGACCGGATGTCAGTCCTTACGCGCCGAGAATGACCAAGATAAAAATCGACCCCAGTAAAATCGGGGCGGTTATCGGCACCGGCGGTAAGACCATCAGGTCCATCATCGAGGAAACCAAGACGACCATAGACGTTACCGACGATGGCACCGTGGTTATCGGCTCGCCGGATATGGAAGCCACTCAGAAAGCCATCACTATCATTGAGGGGCTGACCCGCGAAGCGGAAATCGGTGATATGTTCACCGGAAAGGTGTCGCGTATCCTGGACTTCGGCGCCATGGTGGAGATTCTCCCCGGCAAGGAAGGGCT
Source organism: Dehalococcoidales bacterium (assembly GCA_034430675.1). GTDB lineage: Bacteria > Chloroflexota > Dehalococcoidia > Dehalococcoidales > RBG-16-60-22 > JAFGPF01. Next base: position 7,183 of record DAOUEB010000038.1, on the reverse strand, counting down.
GGTGCACATCAGCGAGCTGGCGGATTATCGCGTGGGCAAGGTTGAAGACGAGGTAAAAATCGGTGATGAAGTTACCGTCAAGGTTATCAACATCGACAATATGGGCAGGGTAAACCTGTCCCGGCGCGCCGTCTTGGAGGATGGTACGGAAAAGGCTGCCGCCCGTGAAGGTGAGCGTCAGGAAAGGCGCAGTGGTTCCTCTGGTTTTCGGAATAATCGACCGCGTTACTCCGGTGGTGACCGCCAGCAGAGGCCGAATCGTGGCCCTTCGCGCCCTCCTTATAAACGCAACTAATATCTCCCCCATTTTTTAGCGAGGTGTTCTATTATGGAACGGACTAAGGTAGTGGTATATGGAGTGTCAGGCAGGGTGGGGCAGGAGGTGGTGAAAGCCGTTTGCCGGGAGACGGAAATACAGCTGGTAGGAGCCGTTGACGTAATTGTCCCGGCGGAGCAGCTGACCCTGCCGGACGGTTCGGGCAAAGTGCCTTTCTCGGACGACCTTGCCGCCATCCTCGATAGCTGCCAGCCGGATGTCATTGTGGATTTCAGTATCGCTAAAGCCAGTATGCCGGCCGTGCGCACGGCATCACGGCGTGGTGTCAACATGGTTATCGGCACTACCGGCTTTACCGCCGCCGACCTCGATGAGATGAAGAAGCTGGCCGAGGCCAACGAGATTGGCATCGTGGTGGCGCCTAATTTCGCTCTTGGCGCCGTCCTTATGATGCATCTGGCCAAGATAGCCGGTAAATATTTCGACCACGCTGAAATTATCGAGTTGCACCACGACCGCAAGATGGATGCGCCTTCGGGGACTTCCCAGACCACCGCCCGGGACATGGCTGAATTCAGGGGTAAGCCATTCCTCCCGCCGGCGGTACAGGGAGAGGACTCGCCGGCTCGCGGGAAGCCGGTCGAAGGCATAAACATACACAGTGTCCGTCTGCCCGGCCTGATGGCGCACCAGGAGGTGATTCTGGGTGGGGACGGACAGACATTGAGGATAAGGCATGACCAGATTAGTCGGGAGGCCTTTATGCCCGGCGTTATGCTGGCTGTTAAAGAAGTAATGAAACGCAAGGGATTTATTTACGGCCTGGATAATTTACTGGGTCTGTGAGGGATAAAGTGAGGGACTGTCATGTAGCCATAGTTGGGGCTACCGGGCTGGTAGGGCAGGAGTTTATTAAAATTCTGCTGCAGCGCAACTTTCCTATGGCCTCGATTCGTCTGCTGGCGTCGGGCCGCTCGGCGGGCAGGAAACTGCCGGTAGGAAATCAGCAAATTGAGGTTGGAGAGACCACCGCCGGTTCTTTCGAGGGTGTTGAAATCGCCCTGTTTTCGGCCGGTGCCGAACAGAGTCGGTATTTCTCGCCGCTCGCTGCCAAAGCCGGCGCCGTGGTTGTCGATAACAGCTCGGCCTGGAGGACGGATAAGGGCGTGCCGCTGGTGGTGCCCGAGGTCAACCCCGAGGATATCAGGTTGCATAAGGGAATCATAGCCAATCCCAACTGCTCTACCATTCAGATGGTCGTGGTCCTGTATCCGCTGCATAAGGTCAACCCTATCAAGCGCATTATTGTTGATACCTACCAGTCGGTAGGAGGCACCGGTATCGCCGCCGTTGAGGAGTTGAGGACACAGGCCCGGCAGGTGCTGGATGGGCAGGAAACTGTCCCTCATGTCTACCCGCACCAGATAGCTTTTAACGTGCTGCCGGAGATTGACGTTTTTCTGGACAACGGGTATACCAAAGAAGAGTGGAAAATGCTGGAAGAGACCAGGAAGATAATGCATGCCGATAGCATAGCCATATCGGCTACCTGCGCGCGCGTGCCGGTAATGGTGGGGCACAGCGAGGCGGTCCACGTGGAATTTTCCCGCCCGATGGAGGTTGAGGAAGCTCAGCGGATTCTCTCGCGGGCTCCGGGAGTAAAAGTGCTGGATGACCCGGCTATCAGCCTGTATCCGCAGGCGTGGTCGGCGGCCGGGACCGACGAGACTTTCGTCGGCCGTATCAGGCAGGATGTGTCGCATCCTAACGGCCTGGCCATGTGGATTGTCGCCGATAATCTGCGCAAGGGAGCGGCTCTCAACACTATCCAGATTGCCGAAGAAATGATAAAACGTGACTGGGTAAAACCGGAAGGAGGCCAGTAACAATGAAGAAGCTGGGACGGTTCTTAACAGCCATGGTGACCCCGTTCAAGGAGAACGGGGAAGTCGACTACGAACAGGCCAAGAAGCTGGTGTTAGCTTTGCTCGATTCGGGTAGCGACGGCGTGGTGGTGGCGGCCACCACCGGGGAAGCACCGACGCTTTCCTGGGAGGAGGAACTGTGCCTGTTTACCGAGGTGAAATCGGTAGTGGGTGCTAGGGGGACTATTGTTGCCTATACCGGCAGCAACAGCACCACCGAGGCCGTGGAAGCTACCCAAGGAGCCGAGAAAATCGGCGTGGATGCCTGCCTTTCGGTTGTGCCTTATTATAACAAGCCCACTCAGGAAGGCATTTACCAGCACTTCAAGGCCATCGCCGAGAGCACCAGCCTGCCCATAATCATGTACAACATACCGGGGCGCGTGATTGTCAATATGACGCCGGATACCATTGTCCGGTTGAGCCGGATAGATAATATCGTCGGGGTCAAGGAAGCCAACGGCGATATGGCCCATGTCGCTCAGGTAATCAGTAATGCCGCCGAAGGCTTCTGCGTCTGGAGCGGTAATGATAACGATACCTTTCTCATCATGACCCTCGGCGGCTACGGCGTCATCGGCGTGGTCACGCATCTCGTCGGCAAGCAGGTCAGGAAGATGATGGAATACGTTCTGGATAATAACGTTAAGGAAGCGGCGGCCATACACCGCCACCTGGTGCCGCTGGTGAACTCGCTCTTTATTCAGCCCAACCCCGGTCCCGTTAAATATGCCCTCAACCACGTCGGCATGCAGGTAGGCGCGCCGCGCCTGCCCCTCCTCCCGCCGGATGAGAAAACTGGGGCTCAAATAATTGAAACTTTAAGTAAATACGAGATAGATATTAAGGTGTAATTACTTTCATCAGAGAGTATGTAAAAAAGGGGGGCGTTAGCCCCCTCTCCTTTTCCCCCTGAAGAGCCGTCATTCCCGCTTATTATTGCCATTCCGGCGAAAGCCGGAGTCCAGACCTCCCCACACCACCTCGCTTCTTATCTTTTCCCACTCGGCCGCCCTCGTATCATCTTCCGCTTATCCCGTAGGTTTACGCTACTCTGTACTACGGGGCGTTTAAGAGGGGTGAAACCCCTCTTTCTTTTTCTTCCCCCTCTCCTGTAACACCTCGTCAGGAGAGGGGGATACAGGGGGTGAGGTAGATAAAAATCCCCACTCTCCCTTGTTGGAGGGGGATATCAGGGGGATAGGCCACCATTTTCTGTTAGAAAATCGACTTCCTGACGATGGTCTGCTCACGTCTCTGTCCTACCGAAATCAGGCTCGCCGTGCAGCCGATTAGCTCTTCCAGCCTCTTAACATACCGCTGTGCTTTGGACGGCAGCTCTTTATATATGCGGACGTTACCGGTAGGTTTTTCCCATCCCGGCAGCTCTTCGTAGACGGGCTGGCACTTCTCCAGAGTGGCGGCACTGGCCGGGAAGTTTTCGATTTTCTCTCCATTGATTTTATAGCCGGTGCATATCTTGATTCGCGGCAGCTTGTCGAGGACGTCGAGGCGCGTAATGGCGGCGCTGTTGAAACCGTTAATGCGTGTGCTGAATCGGGCTGCCACGGCATCGAACCATCCGCAGCGGCGGGGCCTCCGGGTAACGGTGCCGTACTCCTGGCCGTATTCTCGTATGGCGTCGCCGATGTTATCCTTGAGTTCCGTCGGCATCGGGCCGGCGCCGACCCTGGTTTGAAACGACTTGAAAACGCCCAGGACATGGGTGAGGTTGCCGGGTCCCAGGCCTGACCCCAGGCAGGCATTGCCGGCCAGCGGCGAGGAAGACGTTCCGTAGGGATACGTGCCGAAATCGGGGTCGAGCAGGACCCCCTGGGCGCCTTCGAGAAGGATAGGTTCATTACGGTCCAGCGCCGCGGCCAGCATGACGGTCGTATCACAGATGAGCGGCGAAAATCGGTCGGCATACTGGCAGTACTGGCTGTAGATATCGTCGAATGACAGGGGCTCTTTTCCGAATACTTTGGTTATTATTTTATTTTTATAATCAAGTGCCAGAGTAAGCCTCTCCCGCAGTATCTCCTTGTCCAGCAGGTCGCCGGTCCTGATGCCGGTCCTGGCCACCTTATCGCCATAGGCGGGGCCGATACCCTTGCGTGTGGTGCCGATGGCCTTGCCTCCAAGCGAGTCCTCTTCCAGGCCCTCGAGGACGATGTGGTACGGCATAATCAGGTGGGCTCGGTCACTGATAAAAAGTCGGGAGGTGTCCACGTTGCGTGAGTTCAGTTCTTCTATCTCACTGATAAGCACCTCGGGATTAATCACCACGCCGTTGCCTATTATCGATGTAGTGCCGGGATAGAAAATTCCCGACGGCGTGAGACGCAGTTTAAATTCGCCAAGAGGATTGACGACCGTATGGCCGGCGTTATCCCCTCCGGAAAAACGCACCACATACCTGGCTTTCTCCGCCAGCATGTCAACAATCTTACCTTTACCTTCATCTCCCCATTGAGCTCCAATTACAGCAGCGACTGGCATAGTTTCCTCCGTTCGCAAAAAAATCCAGCATAAATTCTACTATTTAAGACGCAGAATGTCTATACTCTTTACGTCTGTCATTAAAAAATATTGGCAATCAGTTTCTTGTCTGCCGCCAGGCGTAAATCAGCCTCTGCCCCGCCGTGAAATAGCTGAAGAAAGTAATAACGGCCAGGGCGGTAACCAGGGCGCAGTCGAACTGGCTCAGCAGCAGGCCCAGCGCCAGGACAATAACTCTTTCCGGGCGGGTAAATAGCCCCGTTTTACATTCGATGCCCAGCCCCTCCATTCTGGCCCGGAGATAGCTGACCATCAGCGAGCCGAGCAGGGCAAAGCCGACGAGTAAGCTTTCGGCGACCTGCTGTTGGCGCGCGAATATGGCCAGCAGTGCCAGCAGCAATATGGCTTCGGACAGGCGGTCGAGTGTGGAATCGAGTATGCCGCCAAAGCGGGTAACCCGATTGGTAACTCGTGCCAGGGCCCCGTCGAGCATATCAAAAAACCCGGCGACAAGCACGACAAACCCGGCGGCAAAGAGGTGTTCGGTAACGACCAGCGCCGCGGCACCGATGGTTATGCAGAATCCAAGCCAGGTTACGGCGTTCGGCGTTAGCGGGGTTCTGGCCAGGAGATTAGCAATCGGTTGCGTGACGCAGTTAGCTATACTTTTACGGGATTTTTCCAGTTTCGGCATTGCTCAGTGCTTTCCTGAAACCGCACCGACCTGCGGAGTATCTGCTTCCGGAGTTGCCTCTGGCCTTTTTATCCTGTCGAGTGTTTCAACGTAGAAATCCAGCATCCTCTTGGCGAGGAGCGGCCAGTCATATTGCATCGCCTTGGGTTTCCCTCTGGCGCCCATCTGCCGGCGTAGTTGCTCGTCGGAGCCGAGCTTGAGAATTGCTTCGGCCAGTTTTTCCGAATCCCTCGGTGGTACCGCGATTCCATCGACGCCGTCGGAGAGCACGCTGGCATAACCTTCTATAGCCGAGGCGACAATCGGCTTGCCGACGGACATCGCCTCCAGCAGGACGATACCGAAACTCTCCTGGCCGGTAGCCGGAAAGCAGACGATATCGGCGGTCGTGTAGTACCTGGGCAGGTCGTTGTAGGCGGCGTAACCGGTAAAAACCACGTCCTTTAGTCCGCTTTTCTTGACTCGCTTCTCGTACTTATTGCGCAGCCGGACGCCGGGCCCCACGGCAATCAGGCGGCAGTTGGGAACTTCCTGCTTTACCAGCTTGTAGGCGTTAAGTAGATAATCAAACCCCTTCCTTTTCTCAAACCGCCCGACAAACAGGATGTTAATTTTGCCGTCTTTGAAAGTGTCTATTGGCGTTGTGTGGCTATTGAAGTGATGGGTGTCAATCCCGTTGGGTATGATGGTGTAATCTGCGGGGAAGAATGCGTTTACATAGGTCTTGGCTATCTCGGACACGGCAATACGGCCGTCGAGCTTGCGGAACCACCGGTCGAGGTACCACTTCATAATCGGTGAGAACATGGTGTACCAGGGTTTACCCCCGGAAGCATGAAAGGTGCCGACCATCGGCGTGTGTTTCAGCCTTAACGCGGTCGTGCAGAGGGTTGGCATCAGGGGTTCGTGGAGGTGGCAGATATCAAATTTCTCCCGTTCGAATACCTCTTTAATCTGCGACTCCAGCCGCATGGACACGGTGATGCGGGCTATGGAGCCGCTGACCGGAATAGGGCGGGGTGTACCGATGTGTATAAAACGGTCACCCAGTGTGTAGACTGCTTTTGAGGCCGGAGCGATAATCTTAACGTCGTGGCCTAGGCGGGTAAATTGCTGCTCCAGGCACGAGATGTGGTTGACGACGCCTCCGGGGTAAGCGAAGTCGTAAGGTGATACCAGCGCTATCTTCATCGGTAGCTACTTGGTAGCCTCCTGCTTCTGTGGTGGTTTGGCTGTGGCGTCAGGCCGGGCCGTGGCCTTGATAAAATCTTCCACCATCTTGTGAGCCTCGTCGTCGGTGTACTGAATCGGCGGCGACTTCATGAAGTAGGCTGACGGTGCCGTTAGTTCTCCTTTTAGTCCGTTATCCAGGGCGAGCTTGCAGCACCTCAGGGCGTCAATGACAACCCCGGCTGAATTCGGGCTGTCCCATACCTCCATTTTCATGTCGATTGTTAGCGGAACATCGCCGAAGGTGCGCCCCTCCATCTTGATGTGACAGTACTTGCGGTCTTTCAGCCAGGGTACGTAATCGCTCGGGCCCACGTGTATGTCGTCGGGGTCCATTACGTAATCCAGCTGCGAAGTAACAGAGTTAGTCTTGGATATCTTCTTGGATTCCAGCCGTTCCCGTTCCAGCATATTGAGAAAGTCCGTATTACCGCCGAAGTTGAGCTGGTAGGTGTGCTCCAGCTTGACACCTCTGTCACGGAAAAGCCGCGCCAGCAGGCGGTGGGTAATGGTGGCGCCGACCTGCGACTTTATATCGTCGCCGATTATCGGCAG
>DAOUEB010000037.1:0-7888 GCA_034430675.1 Dehalococcoidales bacterium | reverse complement strand
CTATCCCCCCAGGAACCTCCATCCGCTGATGTAGATGCCGGTGATAATGGCCGTGGTAATCACCCCCGCCACGCACGGCCCCATCGCGAACGGTAGTATCATGGCCTTCTTGTTCACCGCCATGGCGCACTTCTGCGCCACCTTGGCCGTTGTTGGTATGCAGGATACGGCGGCGATGCCCAGTAAAGGATTGAAGGGCTCCTTGGATATCTTGCGGAATATCAATCCACCGGCGATTCCCCCCAGACCGGAAAGCAGCAGGGCAATTACCCCCAGCGCCAGCAGCAGCAGTATCTTGGAATTCAGGATGATATCGACTCCCAGCAGCGCGCCCAGCGTGAAACCCAGAAAAAGCGTCGAACCGTAAAGGAGCGGACCGGAGAGGAACTCCACGAATCTTGTGATGCCCGCTTCCTTGATGGAAAGTCCCAGGAAGAAAGAGGCGAACAGCGGCGCCGCCACCGGGAAGAGGAAGCACAGCAGGGTAAGCGTGGCGATGCAGAAAGTGAACTTGGCTCCGCCGGACACTTTGGGTATCGTGCGCCAGTCCATCTCCGTCTCCCGCATTCTCCGCGGTATTATTCTCACCAGGAACGGGTAGCCCGCGTAAATTATGCCCAGGTAAACGTAAGCCACGACGGTTATCGGCACGAAAAGGTCTTTCGCCATCATCAGCGAGCCGTAGAGCACCATCGGGCCGTCGGCCCCGCCCACCAGCGCGATGGACGCCGCCTCGTTGGGCAGCAGACCCATCGCCATGGCGATGGGCAGCGTCACTATCGTGCCGAGCTCGGCAAATATCGCCAGGAAGAGGCTCATGCCCGGCCTGGCCAGCAGGATATCGATATCGGTTATCGCCCCGATGCCCATGAAAACGAGACAGGCGATTAACCCGTTGCTGAACATGAAGGTGTAGACAGGTTGCAGGAAGTCCACCTGCAGAAAATACATCAGCTCTTCAAGGTTTCCGGCCAGCGGGTTGACGAAGAGATTGCCGACGGGCCCCGTCTCCGTCATTATCAGGCCGCCCACCTGGCTCGCCTCCAGGACCATCAGGCCGCCGTTGACGGCTACCATCCCTATCCCCAGAGGCAACATTATCAGGGCTTCCAGGACTTTCTTATAGGCAAGGTAGATGAAGACCAGCCCGAGGGCTACGAGCAGCAGCCTGCCGAAGATAATCGACGGCTCGGTGATGAAGAAGGTGTAGATACCCTGAAAGAGCTCTAAAAAGAACATCGGTTATTACTGCCCTCAACTCTCCGGCTTGGCGCCTTCATCCGCGGCACCCTTTTTTCTCTGGACGATAAGCGCGATGACCTTGATGATGAAGGCCACGCACACGGCGATAACGGCAGCCACCCCGTAGGCTATCAAAGCGAATATCCAGGGATGAAATTCCATAATAACCTAAGCGCACTCTATATATTGATTAAATATTTTATTAAAAGCGGCGGATATCCGCCGCCGGTTCCTTAATACTCAATAACGGCAATCGCCTCGCCGGGCTTGACTACCTGGTCGACGGTAACCTGTATCTCGGTGATGGTGCCGTCCACCGGTGCCAGTATCGGGTTTTCCATTTTCATGGACTCCAGCGTGCAGATGACGTCGCCCTCTTTGACGGCATCGCCAACCTTAACATCAACACTGATAATTTTGCCGGTAATAGGAACTTCTACCGTCTCTTTTGCCAAATCCTCAAGCTCCTTTCTGATTGTCCCCCTGTAATTTAAAAAGGGTGGTGGGCTCAACTCTCTGAACTCACCGCCCTATTATACTAGAGTCGGTTTAACAAGTCACGTCGGATTATTTAGCGGCGCCGACAGCTATATTCGGAAGCGAGAAATTGTCTTTCGATTCTATGACAATCTCATCATCTTTCACTTCGACTACGACGTAAGAGATGTAAGAATTTTCCAGGACTTTAAACTCATTGGTATCTTTTCTTTTGCTTTCCGGCTTGTCCCTGGCCGCTTCCTTAAGCTGCTCTTTGATTATATTTTCCATCTTAAATTTAATGCTCTTTGTCGAAAAGACCTTGATTATGTCTCCGGCTCGCTCGGCCATGAGAATTTCAGGAGTTACTCTTGTGTCATCTTCCGCATTCTCAGCCGCTTGGTTAACGGAGATTTCTCTAACAGCTTTAAGGGTATCGTCGATTACAGCCGAATTTTTGATAGTTGCCTCTGTCTCAAAAATCCTGTCAAACACCTTGAATTCCTCACGTAGTACGGCTTCGGAAAGGTTATCTTCAACCATGGTCTGAATGACCCGGCGCAGCGGCCGTGCCCCATAGACCTCATCGTAGCCCTTTTCGCCCAGAAAGTCCTTGGCCGCGTCGGTTACTTCCAGCTTGATTTCCTTCTCGTTTAACTGCTGACTTACCGCCGTCAGCATTAAATCGACAATCGCCCGTATCTGCTCCTTGGTCAGGGAGTGGAACACAACCGTGCCGTCGACGCGGTTCAGAAACTCGGGACGGAAGGACTTCTTCAGCTCGTTAAGCAGGTTCTCCTTCATCCTGTCGTAGGACTGCTCCCGCGTCTTGGCCTCGTCGCTGCGCGAAGCGAAGCCGAGAGTCGTGCCTTTCTTGATAAGCTCGGCGCCGATATTGCTGGTCATGATAATCACGCTGTTGCGGAAGTCTACCCGTCTCCCTTTGGCATCGGTCAGGTGGCCGTCATCGAATATCTGGAGGAGCAGGTTAAAGACGTCGGGGTGGGCCTTTTCAATCTCGTCTAGCAGTATGCAGCTGTATGACTTGCGTCTCACCGCTTCGGTAAGCTGTCCGCCTTCGTCATAGCCGACATACCCCGGCGGTGCCCCCACCAGACGGGATACGGCGAATTTCTCCATGAACTCGGACATGTCGAGCCGTATCAGCGTATCCTCGTTGCCGAACATGAACTCGGCCAGGGTCCTGGCCAGCTCGGTCTTGCCGACTCCCGTCGGCCCGAGAAAGATGAAATTGCCTATCGGGTGCCTGGGGTCTTTGAGACCGGCACGGGCCCGTCGTATTGCCTTGGCGATGGTATTGATAGCCTCATCCTGGCCGATGATGCGCTTATGCATAACTTCTTCCATATTGAGCAGGCGACTCGTTTCGTCGTCGGCAATCTGTACCACCGGAACACCGGTCCACATGCTGACCACCTCGGCGATGTCTTCCTTCTTGACCACCACATCCTCCTGCTCCTGCTCGCTGCGCCATTCCTCTTCCAGCTGCTTTATCTTCTCGCCGATTTGCACTTCCTGCTCGCGCAGCTGTGCCGCTAAATCGTACTCCTGCGTCGCCAGGGCGTCCTCTTTATCCTTGCGTATGTTATCGCCCTGTTCCTTGGCCTGCTTGAGGGTGACGGGCATGGTCCTGTGCCGGATACGCACCCTCGACGCAGCCTCGTCAACCAGGTCGATGGCCTTATCCGGCAGAAAGCGGTCGGGTATATAACGTGTGGCCAGGTTGGCCGCGGCACCCAGCGCCTCATCACTTATCTTCAGGCGGTGATGCTCTTCGTAGCGTTCCTTAATGCCGCGCAATATCTCCAGCGTCTCGTCTGCCGAGGGCTCCTCTACCAGCACCGGCTGGAAGCGGCGTTCCAGGGCGGCGTCCCGCTCCACGTATTTGCGGAAGTCGTCAAGGGTTGTCGCGCCGATGCACTGCAACTCGCCGCGCCCCAGTGAGGGCTTAAGGATATTGGCGGCGTCAACGGCTCCCTCGGCGGCACCGGCGCCCACCATGGTATGAAACTCGTCGATAAATATCACGCAGTTGGCTGCGGTCTTTATCTCGTCGATAATCTTCTTCAGCCGCTCCTCGAACTCGCCCCGGTATTTTGTCCCGGCTACCAGCGACCCCATATCCAGCGCAATCAGGCGCTTGTCCTCCAAAGTCTCGGGCACGTCGCCGGAAACGATGCGGTGGGCCAGCCCTTCGACGATGGCCGTCTTGCCTACGCCCGGTTCACCGATGAGAGCGGGGTTGTTCTTGGTGCGCCGACTCAGTATCTGGATGAGCCGCTCGATTTCCTTGTGCCGTCCGATAACGGGGTCGAGCTTACCGGCGCGGGCGGCTGCGGTAAGGTCGATGCCCAGCTGGTCCAGCGCCGGTGTGCGACTGGTGCTGCGGGTGAGCCTGGCCTTGGGTGTTCCCTGAGTCAGAATATGCTGAGTTTCGGCGCGAGCCCGTTCGAGGGTGATACCGAAGCTGTCCAGCACGCTGGAGGCCACGCCTTCTCCCTCGCGCAGCAGGCCCAGCAGCAGGTGCTCGGTGCCGATGTAGTTATGGCCCATCTGGCGCGCCTCGTCTATGGCTAGCTCGATGACTTTCTTGGCTCTGGGAGTAAGGCCAGTCTCGCCGCTGCCCGGTTTCTCACCGCGCCCGATGATGAACTCAACCGCCGAGCGTACCTTGCCCAGGCCGATGCCCAGGTTGGTAAGAACCCTGGCGGCTACCCCCTCTTCCTCGCGTACCAGCCCCAGCAATATATGCTCGGTGCCGATGTAGCTATGGTTAAGGTTGCGTGCCTCTTCCTGAGCTATCGTGAGAACGCGGCGGGCTCTTTCTGAGAATTTCTCAAACCTGCTGGCCATATCCCCTTCCCAATACTACTTTATTTTGCAGAGAACCCCTCTATTTTTAATATTATAATAAAGCAAATTGTAAAGCAAGCAGGGATACTTGTATTGTTTTTACTTGATTGCCCCCCAATGTCATTGCGGGTGAAGCGGAGCAATCTCGTAGATAATTAATGGAGAGGTGCTATAAATTTAAGCCTCCTGGCAGTGGCATATTTTCCACAAAGGGTTACCCCCTCAGTATCGTCTGCGCTGGGGCGTTTCACTTCCGTGTTCGGGATGGGAACGGGTGGTGCCACCTCGCTCTAACCACCAAGAGGCAAATTTCAAGCCTGGTACTGTGCAATTGTTAATGACCTGTGCTATAGCTACATCATATTCTAGCACAATATCCGCCGTAAGAAAAGGGCCAAATCTTAAATTTTCATATAAAGTACGTAAAAATTTTATATATAAGATGGAGAAATCCAGTGGCCGGCGAGCGTAAAACACCCTTGACAACCTCGGAGACAAGTGCTAGGTTGTTGGAGGGTTTTCCAACGAGGCAGTGCGCTCCTGTACGTTTTTATACTGTATTATAGCATCTTCGTAAGTACCGGGCGGCAATAACGGCCTCGCTGAACCCGGCCAATCCAAATGTGAAGGCGATTTCTGGCTTTGACCGGAATGCAGATATTAGTCCTGCGAATAAAGTACGAGGTGGTAATATGAGCATAGAGCTGGTTCACATTGGGTTTGGCAATATATTGGCAATGAGCCGGGCTATCGCTATGGCCTCCCCGAATTCGGCCCCCACCAAACGCATCATCCACGATGGTAAAAATAACGGGAAAGTAATTGACATGACCAGCGGGAGGAGAACCAAGGCCGTTATCTTTACTGATAGCGGCCATATTGTACTCGCGGCTCTCGCTCCGGAGACCATTGCCAGCCGACTTCAGACAAGGCAGGCGGGCCCGCTGTTAAAACAAGAGCAGAGTGAAATCCTCGATGAGCCGTGAGAACCATCCCCCGCTTAGCCCGCCGGCAAAACCTTTACTCCTCGTCCTCTCCGGCCTTTCCGGGGTCGGCAAGGACGCTGTATTAAACGGACTCAGACGGTCCGGTAGCCCTCTCGAATTCATCGTAACCCTCACCACCAGGACCCGCCGCCCCAATGAGAATGACGGCGTACACTACCACTTCGTATCAGGTACTGAATTCCAAGAAATGATTGATGGCAATCAACTGCTGGAATGGGCCAGCGTCTACGGCAACCGGTACGGCGTACCCGCAGAGCCGGTCAGGCAGGCCCTGAAAAACGGGAAGGACGTCGTCATCAAGGTTGACGTTCAGGGGGCGGCCACCATCAAGAAGATTCTCCCGCAGGCCGTGCTTGTCTTCCTGGCGACGCCGTCGATGGAGGACCTCGCGCAGAGACTCAAGCAGCGCCGCACGGAAACGCCTTCCGACCTGGAACTGCGCCTGAAAACCGCCGGGGAAGAGATGGAGAAGCTGCCCCTGTTCGACTACCTGGTCTTTAACCGGCAGGGTGAACTCGACCGCGCCGTCGCCGATATTGAGGCCATCATCACCGCCGAAAAATGCCGCGTCACACCCAGGGAAATCTCCTTATAAATAGCTCCATCAGGTTTCGGTTGTCATTGCGAGGAGCGCAGCGACGAAGCAAGCTCTATTCAAGCGGGGCGTTTAAGAGGGGCGTCAGCCCCTCTTCCTATTTTTCCACCTCTCCAATCAAACCTATCAAAGGCCTTATTCAATCTTCCTGCTTGGAGAGGGGGAGTGGATGCAATTGATACTATAGGTTACCTTCGCTTAGTCTTAGTAAAGCCCCTTGCTAAGCTGCGAAAGGGGCATCATATTTAGAGTCTAATTAAGGTCAAGAATAATATCCAGAATTGACATTAGAAATCTTTCAAGCGAACTCCTGTATGACTTCTCATATGTTTCTTGCTGTCCCGATTTCTGGCCGGTTTAAATACTTTTTTAAACATGTTGAGGGCGACCAGGGCATAATCTTCTCCATGCTACATAATCTCATTCCACACCACATGACTCATTGAAATGCGGGTTAAAAGGTTTCTAAACCGTCAAATCGTGCTTCCTCTTGTTGTTGAGGTGAATTCGAGGCTTAAGCTGGCGAATTGCCTGCTCTTGCCACTTAATGGCACCATTGCTCGGGGGCAGGCATATGGCCCTAGCAGAGATGGTCAGCTTCGGGGTATTGGCCCAATCAGCTTCGAGATAGTTGAGCGGGTATAGGCCATTACTCCGTTTCTGTCGCTGCTTGTACTTCTTGTTTTTTGTCTCGGAGCTGGTAATTATCATGTCTCCGGCAGCCCTCCGGGGTTAAAACCCAGACCCTTCAGTAATTTTGGGGTCTGGCGGGGCTGGTGCTTTTTGCCCATTTAATTAGGCACTTACGTGGACTAGCGGGGCTAGTGCCTGAAAACGCCTTCTTGGAGCTTATTCGCTTTTATAACTTTTGTACGCATTTAATTGCGTATATACCATGGCCTAGCGGGGCTAAGCCTGAAACTCCTATCTTTTACCGTAGTATCTTAACTTTCTGTAGCCCTCCTCAGTTAGCTCCCAGGAACCTCTTGTCATGTTTATTATCAACCCTGCCTTTTTAAGGCGGTGTAGCAGCTTTGGTATAGACTTTTCGCTGTAATGAAACTTCTCAGCATGATGTCACGATATCTTATTGCATGTAACATTAAGATGAAAAGTGACCTAAGCTAAGATCTTGATTGAGCAATGGCAAAAGGATTACAATCAGGTAAGAACACCTGGTTCTCTGAGATACCGGCCACCTGTTCCAGAAGCTATCATGATGAAAATATTGAATTAATAGTTAGACCAAATAATGGCGGTGGGGGAAAGAGGTAAAAAATGCTTGCGGGAATTGACCTAAAGATAGTAGAAGAACTGAGAGACAATGCACGTATCACGTATGCCGACCTGGCGGAGAAGTTAGGGATAAGCACGGCTACTGTATCGAGAAGAATTGAGCGGCTGCTTAACAAGAACATTATTAAATTTATAGCAATAGCAGACATGAAGAAAATGGGGCATTCGGTAAGCGCCATGATCACGCTTGATGTTGAACCTAAGAAACTAGATGATATATGTACGAAAATTATTGACAATCCGTACGTATATCTTGTTCTTACTACATTTGGACGCTTTGATATATTCATTATGGTCCATTTCCCTGATGAAGAAGACCTGACTAACTTCATCAGGTTAGAGCTTGCTCATATTGAAGGCGTTAGAGATATCGAAACATTTTTTGTTAATAATACCT
>DAOUEB010000036.1:0-6887 GCA_034430675.1 Dehalococcoidales bacterium | reverse complement strand
ACCTCGATCAGGGAGTTAGCCGACATGTCTTTCTGCAGCTTCCAGGCCAGGATGAAACGGGAGTAGTCGTCCATCACGGTCACCAGGTAATAGTAGCCCCAGCCAACCACCCGGAAGTAGGAAGCGTCGGTAGCCCACATCCGGTGAGGCCGCGTGGTCCTGGTATGGTATTCCTTCCCCGCCACAAGCTGTACCTCCAGCCGTTTCACCAGCCCTTCCCTTCTTAGAATGCGGTACACCGTCGACTCGGATACGGCAAAGCCGGCGCTGTCCGTGATCCAGGCGGCCAGCCACCAGATGCTTGAGGTCGGTGCTCTCCCGCTTTATCTCGTTTATCTCCTGACGCGTGGCATCCCTGACGGTATCCCGGGTAAGCCGTTCCTTCCCAGCCTCCATGAAGTCCTTGGTCCAGACATAGTAGGCTCCCGGCTTGATGCCTTCCCGGCGACAGAGTTCATTGACTGCCACTTCCCGACGGAACCCCTCCAGCACGATACGTACCTTCTCCTCCGGGGTGTACTTCCGCCTGGCTACTACTCTAACCTGCTGCATAAAGCCCCTGGTTTGCTGGGTTCTGGCCTCGGCAGCATCAGTTTTATCTTTGTTTTCCTGGGACATGACTCGCTCCTTTCTATATTGAGGTTAGTCTACTACCTCTCAGGAGCTCATGCCACCCCGTCTAAAGTGTACGGTTTTAGTGGCCCTGTTTGTGTCCCATTATCGCTGACGTTCTACAGTTAGAATACCAGTAACTCTAACTCTATAAGTGGTATCCCTTTTCGGGGGCAGGTCACTTTGTGGCTGGTATGCCATAATTCCTTATATAATAAAAAAGCTTCAACGCCTACCGAGCAGTACCAACAGAACCCACGGTTGACATTTCAGGAAATGTGGAATATATTATATTAAATTCAATATAATAATCGTCATATATGACAATGCATTTTAGAACACAGGCGATTCTGTCTGTATTTATAGAGCATAATGGGGAAAACCCAAATCTAAAATGAATAGGGGGGTTTAATATTAAACAAGAAGTAGAGAAATTATGTACAAAACCAATACTTACAAGGAGATAAAAATGAAAAAGCTATTACTAATCTCGTTAATCCTGGTGCTTGCAGTCGGCATGGTTTTTAGCAGTTGTGCCGAGCCAGCACCAGCACCAGCACCGGCCCCAGCACCGGGGAAACCAGCCCCGGCACCGGCCCCGGCACCGGAGAAACCAGCCCCGACACCGGGGAAACCAGCCCCGGCACCGGCACCCGAACCAGCACCGGCGCCGTATGGCACGCTCCGTGTCGCCATGAGCGATTTTGGAGAGGAGACTTTCGACCCGAACAACAACATCGCAACCTGGTATCTCTTTTATGACTCCGTAATGAACTGGGGCCCCGATGGGAATCTCGTGGGAGAGGCGGCTGAAAGCTGGACAATAAGTGATGACGGACTAACCTGGACATTCAAGGTCCGTGAGGGAATGACATTCCACAATGGCGACCCGGTTACATCCGCCGATTTCGCCTACAGCATTAGACGGTTCATGGCCCCGGACTCGACGAATCCGTGGGCTCCCCGCGTTCGCGAGAACTTTTCTGGCATGTCCACTCCTGATAAGTACACTTATGTCCATAAGACCAAGACTCCCGAGCTAACTCTGGTAGCTTCTTGGGCCGCCCCCCTGGCGATTTTACCCCATAAGTATATCGAGGAAGTCGGATGGGAAGAATTTACCAAACACCCGGTCGGATCCGGACCATGGAAATTCGTCGAACACACTCCGGAAACCAACATAATATTCGAGGCGTTCGATGACTACTGGGACGGAGCGCCCTACTTCGAGACGCTTGAGTGTATTCAGGTGCCGGAAGAGGCGACTAGGGTTGCCATGCTCAAGCGGGACGAGATCGATCTCATTCAGGTGACTATGGACAGGACAGTCGAGCTGAGGGACGAAGGTTACCGCCTGCAGGAACTCGGCCTGCCTACTATATCCATCTACGCTTTCCAGGGCACCTGGATGACAGACGGGCCGACAGGGGATATAAGGATACGTCAGGCGATGTCCTACGCCATTAACCGGCAGGAAGTAATCGATACTTACTTCCATGGACTGGGATACCCGGGCTGCTTCTGGTTCATGACCGAGCTCACCTGGGGATACGACCCGGCATTGGATGCTGACCCCTACGACCCGGAACTGGCAAAACAGTTAATAGAAGAAGCCGGGTATCCCGATGCATTCGCTACTCCGACAATTCATTTATACACCCCGGCTCAATGGTCAGAGGAGATGCTGATATGCCAGGGCTACTGGGAGGAGATAGGCCTAGACGTCGAAGTACGGATTGTCGAAATGGGCAAGTTCTTTGACCTGATGTTTTCCAGGGCGGACAGCCCGGATGCTGAATGTGTCGGGCAAATCTGGTCGTGGATAAACCCGAGCGTAAACCAGAATGTCTACCACTCGTCCAACATGTTCACTTCGCTAGGGGTACATACTACGGCCAACGACCCGGAAATGGACGTCCTTTATGACCAGGTGCTTGCCGAGACTAATCTAGAGAGGCAGGAGCAGCTCTGGTCGGAATTCATGGTAAGAGGACACGATATGTGGATCGTTACGGGTATGTGGCAAGTGCCCGGCTACTGGGTAACGAGTGCTCATCTCGGCGAATTTACCAAGAGAGCCTACCTCACCTATCAAGAATGTTTTGACGGAATTAAACACGCGGAATAATTTACAGCCTGTGTAAGGCTAAAGATTTGGTTCATGACTAGGAACAGGGGTTCCGGAGGAGGTGTAAATCCCTCCGGAACCCTCATCGTGGGTAATTCAGATTCGGTTTGAATCTGGTTATTGCTTAATCTCATGCTGATTATCGCCGCATGTGGCTTGACATTTTGATGATATTTCGGGGATATTAGAGTTTAGGTATTAGTTCCTGGCGCCCATTGAAGGGTGCGCAGTCTACAAGATACACCATGCAAGTTATAATTCAGGTCATCACGGGTATTGAGGGAAATAGTAAATGCTCCGTTTCATAATAATTCGGCTGCTTCAATCGGTGGTAGCCGTAATAGGTATCGCCATGCTGATATTTGCCATGGTCCGGATTTCCGGAGACCCTGCGCTGATGCTGGCAACGGCCACCTCCACGGCAGAAGACATCCAGCGGATCCGGGTAAACCTGGGTCTCGATAAGTCAATACCGGAACAGTTCTGGATTTTTGTAACTGATGTCGTCCAGGGTGACATGGGTGAATCGCTGTTCAAGAAGCAACCGGTGACCGAGATGATTGGAGCCGCGCTGCCCAATTCAATCAAATTGATCCTTCCTTCCTGGGGAGTAGCTATGCTGGGGGCGCTTCTTCTGGGGGTCCTGGGCGCCACCCGGCGCGATACCTTCCTGGACAACGGGGTGAAGTTTATAGCTATCCTGGGGCAGGCTTTACCGGGTTTCTGGGTGGCCATCGTGGCTGTCTTTATCTTTTCTGTGACGTGGCAGCTTTTGCCCACCTCCGGTCTGGGCGGCATTGACCACTATATTTTGCCGGTGGCCGCCTTGGCGTTTTTCCTGCTGCCGGGGATGATGCGTCTGGTCCGTTCCAGCATGCTGGATGTCCTCGACAGCGAATATATCAAGCTGGCCAGAATCAAGGGACTACCCGAAAGACAGATAATCTGGAAGCATGCCCTGAGGAATGCCCTGATAGCCCCCCTGACGGTGGCCGGCGTGTTGTTTGCCATGCTGATTACCGGAGCTGTCATTATCGAGATCGTTTTCAGCTGGCCGGGTATCGGCTGGATCCTGGTAGAGGGGGTGATGGCACGCGATTTCCCCCTGGTACAGGCCATTGTGATTATGGTTGCTGTTTTGGTGCTGGGGATTAACCTGTTAGTGGACATCCTGTACGCCTACATTGACCCTCAGATAAGATTACAGAAGACGTAAAAAGAGGTGCAGATGCAAGAGAAGGATTCGGATTCCGAAATCACGGCTAGACCTGTTGCCAGGGGTCTTTCTCGACGAGCGCGGATAGTTAAGAAGTTAACCTTCATTATCCCGGTAACTATATTGTCGCTTATGGTTCTTATAGCGATTTTTGCCGACCTGGCATGGCTTGGCTTTCCCGATGTCCGTCTGGCGCCTTATGACCCTGTTAAGATATCGTTGCCGGATAGGCTCATGCCGCCATTCTGGGCTGAAGAGGGCAGTACGGCCCATTTACTGGGAACGGATAAAATGGGTCGGGATATCCTGAGCCGCCTGATATTCGGCGCCCGGATTTCTATCAGCGTCTCGCTGCTGGTTATATTAATTACCAGCTTTGTCGGAACGGTGCTGGGGATAATAGCAGGCTACGTGGGAGGGCGTAACGAAGCCTTCCTGATGAGGATAACCGATATAAGCATGGCCTTTCCCCCAATACTGGTAGCCATGCTCCTGGTCGTTAGCATGGGGCCCTCTTTTTTAACTGTGGTGCTGGCCATATCACTGCTCGGTTGGGCTCCCTATGCCCGCCTGATACGGGGAGAAACCCTGAGACTCCGTGAGGCGGACTTCGTAGCGCAGGCGCGTATTATCGGCACCTCCCCCTTTAGAATAATGCTCAGGCACATTTTCCCGAATGTCATCAATCCGCTGATAATAATAATGACCCTGCAAATAGGTTTATTGATTATTACGGAGGCCTCTTTGAGCTTCCTTGGGGTCGGTATCCCCCCGCCGGCACCATCCTGGGGCAATATGGTCAATGACGGAAGAAACCTCGTAGATACAGCTTGGTGGATTTCAACCTTCCCCGGTATTGCCATCGCGCTGGTGGTAATGTCCGGGAACTTCTTTGGCGATTGGCTTCGCGATAAAATGGACCCGAGATTGAGGCAATTATGAGCGAAATTCTTCTTCAAATAGAAGACCTGCACACCTCTTTCTTCACACGGGCCGGTGAGTTCAAGGCCATCGACGGGCTCAGCTTCCATGTGAATGAGGGAGAGACCTTCGGCCTGGTCGGCGAATCCGCTTGCGGAAAGACGGTAACCGGTCTGTCGATCCTCCGCTTGCTTCCGGAGCCTGCGGGCATGATAGTTGGCGGAAAAATTATCCTGGACGGAACGAATCTCGTGGAGCTGAGCAAGAAGGAGATGAGGGCGTATCGCGGTAAGATGATATCGATGATTCTCCAGGACCCGATGACTTCGCTCAACCCGGTCTATACCATCGGCGACCAGATAGGCGAATCGGTACGGCTGCACCAGGGACTTCGCGATGACAAGGTTGAGGATGAGGTCATTTCGGCGTTGCGGTTGCTGAGGATTCCCGCGCCCGAGATGCGTCTCCGGGATTATCCTTTTCAGATGAGTGGCGGAATGAGGCAGCGGGTGGTGGGCTCCATTGCGATGTCCTGCCGTCCCCGTTTGCTGATTGCCGATGAGCCCACAACCGCTCTCGATGCCACCATACAGGCTCAATATATAGCCCTGCTTAAGGATATCCAGAAGCAGACAGATGTGGCCATAATCTTTATTACCCATGACTTCGGGGTCGTGGCCAATATATGTCATCGGGTAGCCGTGATGTATGCAGGCAAAATTGTGGAGACAGCTGCGACCAGCACTATATTTAAAGCGCCCAGGCACCCTTACACTATTGCTCTCATTCGTTCTGTGCCACGCCTGGACCGTAAGGATGACCGGCTTTATTCGATTGAAGGGCAGCCTCCCTCACTGCTGAACTTGCCTCCCGGCTGCCGGTTCGCCCCTCGCTGCCCCGACGTAGAGGAGGTTTGCCGTAAGCAACAGCCCCCTGTAGTGGAAATAAGCGATGGGCACTCTGTATCTTGTTGGAAAGTGAAGTAGACCATGGCAGATGTATTATTGGAAGGGCGCGATCTGAAGAAGTACTACCCTGTTACCAAGGGTCTTCTCCAGCGAACCGTCGGTTGGGTAAGGGCTGTAGATGGCATATCATTCGCGGTAGAACGGGGCAAGACGTTAAGCCTCGTGGGAGAATCGGGTGCCGGCAAGACGACCGCAGCCAAGCAGATACTGCTGCTGGAAAAATTGACTTCCGGGAGTATCTTCTTCGAAGGGAATGATATCTACAAATTTTCATCCTCGCAGCTGAAAACGATGTATCGGCCAAGGGTACAGTCGGTACAGCAAAATCCGTGGAGTTCCATGAACCCGAGGATGCGGGTAAGGGATATTGTCGCCGAGCCGCTGGTCGTAAACACGAAAAAATCGAAAGATGAGATTCGGAGCCGGGTACTGGAGTTGCTCGAGCAGGTAGGGCTTAGCCCGAATCAAGCCGATTACTACCCCCATGAGTTCAGCGGCGGGCAGCGACAGCGAATTGCGGTGGCGCGTGCTCTGGCGTTGAACCCCAGTCTGGTCGTGCTGGACGAGCCTGTGTCGGCCCTGGACGTATCGATTCGGGCACAGATTATGAATCTGCTGAAAGACCTTCAGAAGCAGTACAATCTAAGCTATCTGGTGATAGCGCATAACCTGGCAACGGTACGGTTTATGAGCCACACTGTGGCGATAATGTATCTGGGGCAACTGGTAGAATACGGAGAGGCTGACGAGCTATTCGAAGACCCTCTACACCCGTATACCAGAGCATTGATGTCGGCATCACTTTCCACGGAACCCGGGGATGAAGCTGAGGAGATTATATTGGCGGGAGAGATGCCTTCACCGCTCAATCCTCCTCCCGGCTGCCGTTTCCACACCCGCTGTACCGAGGCTAAGGACATCTGCTCTGAAGTAGTACCCGAAATAAAAATGATAGGAAAATCGCACTACGTCAGATGTCATATCTGAAAAACATGCCTGTCTATGAAGCACAGGCTTCTTCTTGAAAGTAGTGACTCAGGTG
>DAOUEB010000035.1:0-6271 GCA_034430675.1 Dehalococcoidales bacterium | reverse complement strand
TTGAGAATGGCCCCGAAATTGGTTGGGGCTGGGCCTGGAGCGACACAGTTAACACGGATACCGTTTTTTCCTTCTACAAAGGCCAGCTGCTTGGTAAACAGGTCGATAGCGTACTTGGACATGGCATATGTACCAACGCCCATTTGGTACTGGTGGGTGCTGCCAGAACCGATATTGACGATAACGCCATACTTCTGCTTTCTCATCTGTGGAATGACGGCCTGGGTAACATTCATAGTTCCGATGAGGTTGAGGCTCAACTGCTTTTCCCAGACGGCGGGGTCCTGCTCGTCGATGGGGACGTTGTCCTTGTGGATAATACCGCCGGCGACATTGCATAGGATATCTATCCTGCCGAATTCCGCCAGAGTCTTCTTGAACATTGCGTCTACTTCAGCTTTCCTGGTGACATCGGCTTGAATAGCTATGGACTTGTGCCCCAGGGCCTTGACCTCGTCCGCCGTTTTCCGGGCGTTTTCGAGGTCGATATCGTTGACGGCGATATCGCATCCTTCTTTAGCCAGAGCCTGGCAAATAGCCTTCCCGAATCCTATCTGGCTGCCGGCGCCGGTTACCAGCGCTATCTTGTCTTTGAGACCCAGATCCATGATTGCCTCCTTCCATCTATTTAATATTATTCTGAGCCAGGTGAATAATTTGACCAGTGCTTCATCATGTATTTGGCGTTAATTATCGGGCGGGTGCCCTCCGATTACATTATCGAGCCGCCGGAGACATGGAGAACCTGCCCGGTAATATCGCCGGAGATGTCCGACGCGAAGAAGATGGCGGCGTTAGCGATATCTGCCGGTGTGGTGCCTTTGCCCATCGGTATTTGCTTGGCCAGCATGTCCATCACTGCCTGTTTATCGGGGGCCTTGATGAAATTGGTAGGTGAAGGGCCGGGGGCGACGCAGTTCACGCGTATGCCGGACTTAACTTCCACGGTGGCCAGCTGTTTGGTGAAGATGTCAACGGCGGCCTTGGCCATAGCGTACGTGGATACACCGTGACTGTACATATGGGTGCTGCCGGAGCCGATGTTGACGATGACACCGTAATTCTGTTTTTTCATATAGGGGAGAACGGCCTGGCTGACGAGCATCGCGCCGTAGAGGTTAAGGCCGACTTCTTTATCCCAGAGTTCCTCCTGTTGTTCTTCCAGGGGTCCTCCACCGAGGATAGCGCCGGCAACGTTGAGAAGGATGTCAATCTTGCCGTACTCGCCAATAACTTTCTTAACCATTTCCTGGACTTCGTCCTTGTTGGTCACGTCGGCCTTCAGGGCTACGGACTTGCAGCCGAGGGCTTTTACATCTTCTGTCGTTAATTTCGCGTCATCAAGATTGATGTCGTTGACGGCAACCGCATCGCACCCTTCCTTTGCCAGTAGAAGGGCTATAGCTTTACCAAATCCTATCTGGCTGCCGGCTCCCGTTACCAGTGCCACTTTACCTTTAAAACCCAGATCCATTAATTCCCTCCTGTTCATTTCATTAATGATTTGCAGGTATAATTATATAACATATTACGGGTTGGCGTGAAATCCACGGGTTCTCTATGCAGAGACAGGCGCATGGGCTATCGGGCTGGTTATCAGGCTACAGTTTTAGGGTGGCGTCAGGCAGGATAAAATAAAATCAATCAGACTAAAGTCCCAGATAGGCTTTCCTGATATGGTCGCTCTTGAGGAGTTCTTCGCAGGGCCCCTGCAGGGCTATTCTGCCATTTTCCAGTACATAGGCGCGGTCGGCTATCTCCAGCGTGTGATGGACGTTTTGCTCAATGAGTAATATGGTGATTCCCTGCTCGCGGAGGGACTTGATTTTCTGGAAGACTTCCAGTACCAGTCTCGGTGCCAGACCGTTTGACGGCTCATCAATAATGCAAAGTTTCGGCATTGACATTAAGCCTCGCCCCATGGCCACCATCTGCTGCTCACCGCCGCTTAATGTCCTGGCCAGTTGCCCGGCTCTTTCTTTTAATACGGGGAAAAGTTGGTAAACCTGTTCCAGGGTTTCCTGCCTCTGTTTCCAGGCACGGTTGGAATAAGCTCCCATCTCCAGGTTCTCACGTACGGACATGTCCGTAAAGAGTTTTCTGCCCTCGGGTATGTGGGAGATGCCAAGCTCTACAATAGAGTGAGGTGAAAGGCCATCGATTCTCTGGCCGAGGAAGGTTATGGTGCCCGAGGTAGGGCGTATGATACCGGATATAGTATTAAGAAGGGTCGTTTTACCGGCGCCGTTGGCGCCGACCAGGGCTACTATTTCGCCCTCGTCGATTTTCAAACAGACATCCCATAGTGCCTGGATTCTGCCGTAAAAAGTATCGATATTATTAACTTCCAGCATTTGCCGGCTCTCCTAAGTATACCTCAATTACTTTTTTACTGGTAGCAATCTCCTGGGGAGTTCCTTCGGCAATCTTCTCGCCGTGGTGGAGCACGACAATGCGGTCGCATACATTCATAATTGCTTTCATAACATGCTCAATCATAACAATGGTAATCCCCCTGTCCCTTATGCGTTTTACCAGTTCCATAGCCTCATCAACCTCGGTCTGGTTGAGACCTGCCATCAACTCGTCGAGTAATAATACTTCTGGCTTGGTTGCCAGCGCCCTGGCTACTTCAAGACGTTTCTGGTTGCCTAGCGTCAGGTCTTTGGCAGGAGTAGCCGCCAGGGCAGATAACCCGACAAACTCCAGCGATTCCGAGGCTTCCCTGGCAGCGTTGGCTGAAGACATACCTGGTGATGTTCCGAAGAACGAGCCGGCCAATACATTCTGGAAAACCGGCAGATTGGCGAATATTTTCACCGTTTGAAAAGTCCTGGAGATTCCCATCCGGCAGATTTTATATGGTTTCAGGCCGGTGATGTTTTTGCCTTTATATCTTATTATCCCTGGTTTGGGTACCAGAGCCGCCGATATTAGATTAAAAAGCGTTGTTTTACCGGCGCCGTTGGGTCCAATGAGACCGACGACTTCACCCTGTTCGACGTAGAAATCGACTTCAGAGACGGCAGCCAGCCCGCCGAAATACTTGGTAACGCCTTTACCTTCAAGTACGTACACGACGTTCTCCTCCAGAAATACGGCTCCATGTTTTTTCTATAAGACCTACCAGTCCACTGGGCATGTATAGTATGGCAACCACCAATACAACTCCGAATAAGAGCATATAGATCTCAGAGAACTCGGTTTGTAGCGTTTCTTGCAGGTAGGCAAAAATAGCGGCGCCTATTACCGGACCGTAAATTTGCCCCATACCGCCGAAGATTGCCATCAAGACCGGCAGGAAAGAAAAGAGAACACTAAAGGCTACATGTGGGTTAATATATGTTAATTTTGTAGCCCAGATTGCCCCGGTTGCCCCCATAAAGAAAGCGCTGATGGCAAAGGTGATGACCTTAACCATGGTGACGTTAATACCTATGTGGGACGCGGCTTCCTCATTCTCCCCGATACTCCGCATGGCTAAACCGAATTTGGAACGCTGAATAAAGAAGGTGGTGAGCATTACCAGGACAAAAATACCCAGCATGGTGTAAAAGATAACGTTATTATCCACCAGTATGACGTATCGACCAAGTAAGTGGGATACAGAAAGCTCCCACCAGTTGAGAAGCTCCATTATGAGCACAACGAGTCCGAAGGTGAAAATTGCGAAATATATGCCCCTCAGCCTTAGAGTTAGAGCGCCGACGCCAAGGGCGATTATGCTGCTGGCTAGACCGCCTATCAAGACTACCACCAGTACCGGAAGTACCGCTCCTGTGGTCGGCAGAAACAGGGCTGAAGCATAGATACCGATTCCGAAGAAGGCAGCCGTAGCCAGTGACATATAGCCGGTAAGACCGGAAAAAAGTACCCAGCTCACCGTAAGGTTAGCATACAGCAAGAGGGTTGTTACTAGTATGACGTTGTAGAGCGAACCAAAGAAGGGCAGAGTAACTAACCCGACGAATATGATGAGAGTAATTATTCCCGTTATATAGAACCTTTTAGAGGTAAATCTAGCTATATCCATACTTTACTTCCCAAAAATACCTTTCGGTCTCACCAGGAGCAGGAGCATGAAGATGAAATAGTAGGCAGCCAGTGATAAGCTCGGGTCTATATAAGTTACTATTTCACCTATAATACCCAGTATAAAACCCCCGATAAAAGCGCCGGGGATGCTGCCCAGCCCGCCTAATACGATAACTATGATGGCAATGACGGTATATTGCAGACCCATAGCTGGATTAAGGGGTATCCGCATGCTGTAAAGTACGCCGGCCAAACCGGCCATGGCGGCACCAAAGCCGAAACATATAGCCAGCACGTGGTTAATGTTTACCCCCATGAGGCTGGCAGTTGTCGGGTCTTGAGCGGAAGCCCGGATTCCCTTTCCCATGCGGGAACGGGCTAAAAATGTGTAGAAGGCTAAACCTATGCCTATAGCAAAGCCGAGGATTACCAGCTTGTTGGCACTAAATATCGCCCCCCCCAAATCGACCCCAAAATTTAAGTAAGAGTACGCCCTATAGTCGGCACCCCACACTATCAAAGCTATATTTTGGAGGATGAAGAGGAGACCAAAAGTGGCTAACAGAGAACTGGCCTCATAGGCACCCGGGTTTGGCGACGTGATTCTAAGATGGGTGAACAGAGTCCGCTGAAGTAGAAAACCGATTATGAATATGATAGGACCGACAATGGCAAGACAAATAAGCGGGTTGATACCAACCACGGTGTAAAGCGTAAAGGTGACGAAAGCCCCGAGCATAATGAATTCGCCGTGAGCGATATTCAGCACCCGGGCAACGCCGTACTGCAGGCTCAAGCCCATAGCAATCAGGGCATAGATACCGCCTAGCAGTAAACCACCAATCGTTATATCCAGGATGGTTACAATGCTTTCAGGCATAATGATAGCTTTCTAATTTTGTTAATTACAGGTGCAGGCTGTCTACAAGGTACAGGAGAAGTCAACTGGTGAAACGAGACACCTCTAACAGGTGTTATCTTCGCACCCTTCAGACAGCCTGCTCAGCATTATATTGCATATGGCAATATTATTTTTTCTATACTCTGTATTTGTTTTTACTATTCGGTTTACAGTCACTCAGGCTTAGGGTCCGGTAGGCCAATCCGGCTTGGGATAGATCCACTCTGACGTGAGCACTGTGGCCGGCCAGTCACCGCCGCCTACGATTTCCACAATCCCATCCTGCCACTGACCAATCTCACCGGGATGGGTTTCCTTGGCCAGAAGCCCGCCGCCATCACCGAACATCTCAAACCAGGTATCTCCCAGAATGGTATCGAAATGGTGCGTGGCCATGTAATCCCTTATCACGTCCTGGTCAAGGGTTCCGGTCACCTCGATGGACTGCTTCCAGATGTCGCACAAAGGCGCGTAGAATGGAGTTCCCCACCAGTCCTGGTTTGGAAAGCCAACGAGAGCATCAAGGTCAGCAAAGTGCTGTTCGAATGCGGGGGATGTCTTGCTGTTCGCAGCGGCAAAACAGGATACTCCCTCTACTACCGCGGGGTCACCGCCAAACGATACGCCGTAAAAGCCGAAATTGCCTCCAGGACCCATGATAACGGCCGGCGGGTTGAAGCCAATTGCCATCATCTCACCGGTAACCGGCAGGACTATAGGCGGATAGGCAAAAACGCAAAAGATATCGGGATTAGCCGCCTTGGCTTCCTTAACCAAGAGTGAGAAGTCCGTATAGGTTATCGGAACGGATTTGTTGGCGATTACTTCAATTCCATACTTGGGGAATTCTATAGCCGCCACGCCGCCGTACTCCACGCCGTGGAGGTCGGCAATGGTGATTATATACGCCGTCTTGGCGCCCTTGGCAGCAGCCATCTTAGCGAAAACAGGCAACTGGTAGTGGTCGGAGAAGGGCAGGGAGACAAACACGTAGGGTAGACCGTAAAGGGCGTCCCTCATAATGGTGGCGCCGCCCTCGGCGGTGAGAAGTACCATCCCATATTTATTGGCTACGGGGGCCTGGGCAGAAATGAAAGCGGTGCCACAGGAGGAGAACAGGATGTCAACCTCGTCTTCCAATATCAGCTTTTCTGTCAGCCTGACCATGGTGCCAATATCAGTGGCATCATCATATATGATGTACTCTACGGGCAATTTCTTGCCGTACTCTTCTACATATATCCCGCCCTCGGCATTGACCTTATTCTGCCACAACTGCATGATTGGCCCTAATGCCGCGTCTCCGATAGCAGCGTTTGGACCGGAGATAGGCCT
>DAOUEB010000034.1:0-9639 GCA_034430675.1 Dehalococcoidales bacterium | reverse complement strand
ATCCTTCTATAGTTTAAAGTCGCCGTGTTTCTGGATATAGGGTATCAGCCCGCCCTCGTCGAGGATATTAAGCATGACATCCGGAATTTTACCGAACGTAAACCCGGCGCCGTTGGTTAAATTTTTGACTGTCCCCGCCGCCAGGTCAACTTCAAGCTCATCGCCGTCGTCTATCTTATCGGTATCGCATATCAGCACGGGCAGGCCCAGGTTGATGGCGTTCCTGAAGAAGATTCTGGCTACCGATTTTGCAAGTATGGCGCTGACGCCGGCCATCTTGATGACCAGCGGGGCGTGCTCCCGACTCGACCCCAGGCCGAAGTTGCTGCCGCCGACCACGAAATCCCCCGGTTTCACTTTAGAAGCGAAAGCGGTGTCCGCGTCCTCTAAAACGTGCCGGGCCAGCTCCGGCAGGTTGCTGCGCAGGTGGGCGTAGCGCCCCGGTATGATATGGTCGGTGGAGATGCTGTCCCCGAACTTATGGGCTTTGCCTTTCAGCACTTACATCACCTCCCGGGGGTCGGTAATCTCGCCGGTCAGCGCCGAGGCCGCCGCCGTGGCCGGACTGCCGAGATAAATAAAGCTTTTCGGATTCCCCATGCGTCCTTCGAAGTTGCGGTTGGCCGTGGAAAGGCACGACTCGCCGTCGCCGAGAGCCCCCTGGTGAAGGCCCAGGCATGGCCCGCAGCCGGGCGGCAGGATTATTGCGCCCGCTTCTACGAAGTCTTTAATATAGCCCGCCTCGATGGCATCCAGCAGGACCCGCCGCGAAGCCGGGGCGATTATTAACCTCACCGATGGCGCTCGCTTCTTCCCCTTTAAAATTCCGGCGGCCACGGCCAAATCTTCCAGTCGCCCGTTGGTGCAGGTTCCGATGACCACCTGCTGTATTTTCGTCCCTTTTAGCTCCCTGGCTGGAGCTGTGTTATCAACGGTGTGTGGTTTTGATACAGTCGGTTCGAGTTCAGTCACGTTAATATTTATCGTCTTTTCATAGAGGGCGTCGGCATCGGCGGCCAGTGGCTGGAAGTCTTTACCCCGCCCCTCCGCCTCAAGGTATTTTTTCGTTGTCTCATCGGAAGCGAAAAGCCCCACCTTGGCGCCGGCCTCCACGGCCATGTTGGCGATGGTAAAGCGCTCGCTCATGCTCATCTTCTCGATGGCGCTGCCGTGGAACTCCAGGGCTTTATACGTGGCGCCGTCCGCGCCGATTTTGCCGATGAGGTGCAGTATGAGGTCTTTAGCGCTGACGCCTTTTTGAAAATCTCCCGTAACGTTTATTTTAAAAGTCTCCGGGACACGGAACCACGTCTTGCCCAGGCCGAAGGCCACCGCTACATCCGAGGAGCCCATACCCGTGGCGAAAGTCCCCAGACCTCCGGCCGTCACCGTGTGTGAGTCCGCCCCTACCACCACGTCGCCCGGTCTTGCATAAGCCTCGGCGACTATCTGGTGGCAGACGCCGTCGCCGGCTTCCGAGAGGATACAACCGCTCTGCCGCGAGAAGTCCCGCAGCAGGATATGGTCGTTGGAGAGGGCGCTGCTGGGACTCGGCGCCGCGTGGTCGATGAACAGTACCGTCCTGTCCGGGTTGGCCAATTCGGTCATGCTGCTCGACTGGAACGTGCGGACGGTCAGCGGCCCGGTGGTGTCCTGCACGAAGCTCAGGTCTACTTTAGCAATAACGATATCTCCGGCTTTAGCGTCCGTGCCGGATTTTTCGCTCAGTATTTTTTCGGCTAATGTCTTGCCCATATTTAAATTATCCTGTCATTGCGAGGAACGTAGTGACGCGGCAATCCCTATCAAAGCCCATGTTTAATATCGCCCTTTCCCCACCTCTGGATTCCCGCCTGTGCGGGAATGACAACAGTATATTTTTACTACATCGGGATATTCCCGTGCTTCTTAAACGGGCGGGACTCCTTTTTATCCTTTAATGCTTCCAGCGCCGCGATGACTTTGGCTCTTGTTTCGCTCGGCTGGATGACCGCGTTGATGTATCCCATCTTCGCCGCGACGTACGGATTATAGAGAAGCTCGCGGTACTCCTCTATCTTTTCCTGTCTCAAGGCGGTCGGGTCTTCCGCGGCTTTAATATCCTTGTTAAAGATGATATCCGTCGCCGCTTCGGCGCCCATCACGGCGATTTCCGCCTGGGGCCAGGCCATTGTACTGTCGGCCCCCAGCCCCTGGCTGCACATGGCGATGTATGCCCCGCCGTAAGCCTTGCGGGTAATCAGCGTTATCTTGGGCACGGTAGCCTCGGCGTAGCACCATAAGAGCTTGGCGCCGTGCCGGATAATGCCTCCCCACTCCTGGTGGCTGCCGGGGAGAAAGCCGGGTACGTCGGCGATGGTCAGCAGGGGAATGTTAAAGGCATCGCAGAAACGGATGAAACGGGTGGCCTTGTCCGAGGCGTTAATATCCAGGCAGCCCGCCAGGTAATTGGGCTGGTTGGCGATTATCCCGATGACATGGCCGTTCATGCGGGCGAAGGCCGTAATCATGTTCTGGGCGTACTGACGGGAAGGCTCCAGGAACTCTCCGTCGTCCACGATGGCTTTGATGACTTCCTTCATGTTGTAGCCCTTGTTTGCGTTCTCCGGCAGGATGTCATTCAGGGCGGCGTCGGCGCGGTCGGGCGAATCGGTCGTTTTGATATAGGGCGGTTTTTCCTCGTTGTTTAAAGGCAGATAGCTCAAAAGCTTCTTGATTTCTTCGATGGCCTGCTCGTCGTTATCGCAGGCAAATTGGGTGACACCGCTCCTGGTGCTGTGCGTAAGCGCCCCGCCCAGCTCTTCGTTGCCGATTTCCTCGCCGGTCACCGACTTTACCACCGCCGGCCCGGTGATGAACATGTAGCTGGTCTTCTTCACCATGAAAACGAAGTCGGTCATCGCCGGCGAATAGACGGCGCCCCCCGCCGCCGGCCCCATGATGGCCGATATCTGCGGGATGACACCGGAAGCGCAGGAGTTGCGGAAGAAGATATTGCCGTAGCCGTCGAGGGCATTAATGCCCTCCTGGATGCGTGCCCCGCCGCTGTCGATAAACCCCACCATGGGCACCTTCATCTTCATGGCCAGGTCCATGACGCGGCATATCTTTTTAGCGTGCATCTCGCCCAGTGTGCCGCCACGGGCGGTGAAGTCCTGGGCGTAGGCGCAGACCGTGCGTCCGTTTACCTTGCCGTAGCCGGTCACGACGCCTTCGGCGGGTATAGATACCTTGTCCATGCCGAAGTTGCTGGAACGGTGCTGGACGAACAGATCCGTCTCCTGGAAAGTTTCTTTATCGAAGAAAAGGTCAAGCCTCTCACGCGCTGTCAGTTTACCGGAGTCGTGCTGCTTCTGCACGCTCTTTTCGCCACCCCCGGCCTTCAGTTCGGCTTCAAGCCTGGCCAGTTTTTCCTGTTCTTCTTTCAAATTAGCTTCACCTCACCAGTAAAGATTAAAACAAGTTAATGATATCATAAGGATTGTTAACGGGCAAACGGGGGGGTAGATTACTTATAAAAACTCAATTTTGTTCGATTTGACGCGATAAGGCTAAACGTTTATGATTGAGGCATGACAGATAAAGAATATGGTGAAGTCAAAGGGCCGTATCTACAAAAGACAATACGAGAGCGAATCAAAGCACTCTTTTTAGATAACTTGGGTAAGACCGTTACACGGGAAGATATTTTAGAGGTAGCTAAAGACCCCGAAACTGGAAGGACACCAGAAAATTGGCACCAAAGATTATCAGAACTAAGAACCGATGAGGGTTACACGATTCTTTCATGGCGTAATAGGAATGACCTAAAAGTAAGCGAGTACCTGATGCCAACATCAGAGAAGAGAGCAACTGCCAAAAAACGGGTAAAAATACATCCCAAAACATGGCAAATGGTACTGAAAAGAGCGAACTACAGATGTGAATGGAATGAAGAGGGTATTACTTGCGGCCTTAGATCTGGAGATATTGACCCTGTTGGTGGGGGAACAGTCCATCTCACGCCAGACCATAAATCTCCTCATGCTGCTGGAATCGAGATTGAACCCGATAACCCTGAACAATGGCAAGCCTTATGTGGCAGGCATCAAGTGATGAAGAAGAATTATTGGGATGATAGGACAGGGTGGCTTAATGTATACGCAATTGTCCAGTCTGCTTCAGAGCGTGAGAAGAGACAAGTATATGAATTCCTCAAGAAATACTTCGGTGATTAGTGGCATCTAATTCTAGCCTGTGAAGTCCAAGCCTTTTTTCTGTCATAGATACATATTCATCTGAGGCGTCACATAGAATTGAACGTCGACCTAGAGTTCTACTTACGACCCCTGTAGTACCTGAGCCGCACATTGGGTCAAGTACCGTATCTCCTTCAACCGTAGACATTAATATTAAAGGCTCAATAACCTTAATAGGTTTCTGTGCAGGGTGCCCTACCTGCTCGTTTTTGCCAACGAAACCTACGTTTAGTGGAACCTCAATCACACTTGAAGGTCCTGGCATGTACCTCAATTTGCCTTGTTCTTTTAGCTCTAACTGTGCCCCGTTAAGAAAGTGTTCTGGATATAACTTTGCTGCTTTTTTTGCTATATGTAGGCAGGTGAGTTGTGCTGACCGCCATCCTCGGATTACCGATGGGCAGTTCTTGTAGTACCAAGTTAGCCATGCTATAAGCTTGTAACCATCAGGCAATTCATCAAGAACCTTATATACAATCTCGGGGAACCCCCAAAGGAATATATGTTCAGACACTCTAGCTGTCTCAGCCAGAAGTTTGATAAGCCAGTCATTATAATTATCTACAACTCCTCCTATTCCTTTGTTGTACCAAGGGTCGAGAATTGTAGTTTTTACTGGTTCTCTTATGCTTTGTAATGTTACCATCACATCCCACGGCGGCAGGATGGCTATGCCTTCGGCATCTAGCCTCATTTTTATTAAATCTACGTCTGTTCTTTTATATGTTATGGTAGTCTTGCTCATTCAAGGATATTATATAGTTTTTATCCCCTTAAATCTACTTCCCCAATATTTATAAGTTGATACAAAATTTCATTCCAGCTTGCGTAGTCGCGGGGTGAGCGTA
Source organism: Dehalococcoidales bacterium (assembly GCA_034430675.1). Lineage (GTDB taxonomy): Bacteria > Chloroflexota > Dehalococcoidia > Dehalococcoidales > RBG-16-60-22 > JAFGPF01. The sequence goes on along the minus strand of DAOUEB010000034.1, from coordinate 4,553 downwards.
AGCAGCGCGCCGGACGCAACAACGAGCAGTACGGCCAGACCACCGATGGCCCACTGGATGCCTATAGACTCGGCCAGTATGCCGGCAAAGAACGTACCCAGGCTGGAAAAGCCCAATCCCATCATCATGAAGCTCATCACCCGGCCGCGATATTCCGGAGCGGTATAGTTCTGCGCCAGGGCATTGCCGGTTGTCCTGTGCCCTGTCTGCCCCAGGCCGATAAATATGACGATAAGGACGGATACGAGCCACCAGCGGGAAAAAGCAAAGACCACCAGTGCCAGTCCCATCAATACGCCGCTGACGAGCATGATGGTGCCCCTTTTACGACTCGGCAGGGAAGCCAGGATGAAAGAACCGGTTATGGCACCCATTCCGGAAACGCTTAAAAGTATCCCCATGCCGCTGGCACCCACCTTCAGAATATCCTCGGTAATCATGGGCATGAGTTGCAGGAAGGGTATGCCGCATACCATAACGAATAGGGTCGCCACCAGTACCAGGAGCATCGTCTTTTCACGCCGGATATACCGCACACCATCCACTATGTCCGTAAAGGCACTCTCGCCTTCACTGAATTTCTGCATAGTTTTCGGCATGAGAAACATGCAGATTGAGGCCATTCCGTACATGGCACCGGAAATGTAGTAGACACTGGAGAAATCGAAGGCTTCAATAAGGAAACCCGTCGCCGCCGGAGCTAATATCCGGAACGCATTCATACCCATGGTATTCAGGGACACGGCGTTCATCACCTGTTCTCTATCCACTATTTCGGCGATAATAGCCTGCCTTGAGGGCATCATCAGCCCCATTATCGTCCCCTGAATGGCGGCCGTGACCACCAATATCCACCAGGAACCGGGAACGTCCGTGCTCAGATACCCCATCATCAGCGCGAAGGCTACGGCCAGCGAGACCAGCATCGAACCTACCATGCTGAAGAGGAGGATATCCTTTTTCTGAAGTCGGTCGGCGAGGGCGCCCCCGAAGAGCGAGAATATAATTGTGGGTATGGCATTGGCCAGCGAGGCTAACCCGAGTATGGCCCCCGAACTGCTGATGCGATAGATGAGCAGGGACCGGGCTACTATCTGCATGTTCATGGAAGACCACTGGCCTACCATCCCGATATAGTACAGGCGAAAGGTCGGGTTCTTTAACGAACTGAAAGTCCTGATTTTGCTTAACTTATTATACTTTTTTATCATCGGTAGACCTTATTCTTAACATCGAGGCTATTATTATCCTGAGAAAGGACAGGCCTGCCAGCAGGAAGATTCCGGCGGTGAAACCCCCGGCCAGGTCCTTGGCGGCTCCCATGAGAAACGGCCCGGCAAACGTGCCGATTTCCGCCACGCAGAAAAACATGCCACCCGCCGACCCCATGTATTTCGCTCCCACCTCCGGGAGCTCCATCAGTATGAGCACCAGAAACGGGAAGATGCAGCAGGTAGCCATTCCGTAAATGATGAGGGTAATTATCAGCGGGGCGCCTGACACCTGCGAAATTATCAGGAGGGCTACGGTGCATATGAGCGACGCTATGGCTATAAAGCGTCCCCGGAAATGGGGTGAGATAACACGCGGGACAATGATGATAGTCGGTATACCCACCCAGGTCGGGAGAGAAGCGGCTATGCCCGCCATCGATGGTGAAAGTCCGCCGCTTTCCAGAATGCGCGGCAGCCAGTTGCCGAAGCCGTGACCGGCAGCAAATGTCAGGAGTCCCATCAGGAGGATAATCTGTACATTCCGAACGCTGATGAGACCTTTGAATACTTTATCGATTCGGTCGCTTTTGGTGTCTTCCGCAGCTTTCACGTCTCTGCCCAGAAATCACCACAGGCAGGCAACGGCCAGAGCCACCAGGCCGAAGCCGGCAAAGGCGATTCTCCAGCTATAGTCGGTTAAGGGCATGATGACGCTGTTCATCAGGGAGACGGAGAGGCCCGAGCCAATCCAGACACCCGTCATGTAGATGCCTACCGCCATCCCCCTATCTTTCCCCCGGAACCACTGGGAGATTGTCTCGGGATTTCCTATGGATATCAGGGGGCCGCCGATGCCGAACAGGGCGACGCAGAAGAACATGGGGACAAATCCGTTGGCGAAGTAACGGAGTCCGGCTGATAGCCCGATGATTATAACGCCGAAGAAAATCGATTTGCGTATGCCGAGCCTGTCCACGACAGCGCCGCCGATGGTGGCGACCATGATATAGGTCAATGGCCAGGCGCCCATGATGAACCCCATCTGGGAGTAGGAAATATCAAGGTCTTTAATAATCGGCGTGACCAGGGGGGCCAGTGAAAACGTGACGAGGCCGAAAGTGAAATAGGAAAGCCAGGTCAGAGCCAGCATTACCCACCGGTACGGCCTCTCGTAGGGCGGCCTGCCCTGGCTGACTGCGGTGGTTTCTTCCTGGAGTATGTCGGAGTTTATCATAAGGCCTGTCTTTTCAAGGGCTCAGCGCGGTGGATACGACCGGGTAAGGTGAAACACTTGAGTCTATAATCGTGAGCCTTTGAGGTCTCTGCCGGTATCCGGTGGGAGCGTACGGGTAAATTTTACCTTTTTACGGTTATTTCTGTAAAGCTGGTATTGGTCGGCATACTCCCGGATAGTCGGCGGGTAGCATCGTAACGTGTGGAGGTGCTAGAATATGGATTGGCAAAAACGCTGTCCGGAGAATGAGGATGATAAGCAAACAGTTACCGGCCACGCGCTGCGGGAACACGGAGTTCCGCTGGGGAGAGCGGACCTATGTCATGGGGGTCTGCAACCTGAGTCCCGACTCTTTTTCGGGGGACGGACTGGGTGACGATATCGAAGCGACTCTAGACCAGGCGCAGCGCATGGTGGCCGAGGGGGCCGATGTTATCGATGTCGGCGGGGAGTCCACCCGACCCGGCACCGAGCCGCTTTCACTGGACGATATCGACGATGAACTGAGGCTGGTCATACCGGCGATAGAAAGGCTGGCGGATGAAATATCGGTGCCTATCAGCATCGATACCTATAAGGCAAGTGTAGCCGGTCGAGCCGTGAAGGCCGGCGCCAGCATGATTAACGATATCTGGGGCTTGAAGAGAGACCCGGGGATAGCCCGGATTGCCGCGGAGTCGAAAGTTCCCGTAATACTCATGGCCAATCAACGTGATGCTCCCCCGAAGGTCGGCATCATGGCGAAGGTCATTTCCGACCTGGAAACGGGCATTAATATCGCTCTGGAGGCGGGCGTGGCGGCGGAAAACATCATCGTCGACCCCGGTATCGGCTTCGGCAAGAGCCTGGAGCAAAATCTGGAGCTGGTCAATCGACTGGCCGAGTTGAAGCAGCTGGGCAAGCCTGTCCTGCTGGGGGCGTCCCGAAAGTCGATGATTGGTCTGGTGCTGGACCTGCCGCCCGACCAGCGCCTCGAGGGGAACCTGGCGGTTACGGCCATCGGCATCGCCAACGGTGCCGACATGGTGCGTGTCCACGATGTCCGTCAGACCGTGCTTGTCTGCCGCATGAGCGACGCCATAATCAGAAGGGGGTCGGTCAATGACTGATACCGTAACGGCATATCTCGGACTTGGCTCTAACTTGGGTAACCGCGAGGATAACCTGGACATGGCCTTGAAATTGCTGTCGCAGAGGATGAAGGTAGGCAGGGTTTCGTCCATATACGATACCGAACCTGTAGGTAATACCGACCAGCCCCGTTTCCTGAATATCGCCTGCGAGGTGTTCACGCATCTGGCGCCGGAGGGGCTGCTGGCTCTGGCCAAGGGAATCGAGGGCAAGATGGGCCGGCGTGGTAAGTCCGGCGAACCGCGCACCATTGACATCGATATTCTTCTCTATGGCGATACGGTTATGGAGACGCCCGACTTGGTGATTCCCCACCCCGGAATGACGGAGCGGTCTTTCGTCCTGGTGCCCCTGGCCGAGGTTGCCCCCGACCTTGTCCACCCGGTGAGCGGGAAGACTATTGCCGAGATGAAGAAGGCGATTAAGGAGGAGCAGGGCGTGTTCCGGTGGGAGGGTGAGTAATTCTCTTGAGGTGTCATTCTGAGGAGGCCCGATATATCGGGACGACGTGAGAATCCGTATCTGGAGTCACGTCGATGATTAAGATTGCCACGGGCTTCGCCCTCGCAATGACAAAGTGTTAAAGAATAACCTCGGACGAAGTGAGGAGACATCATGTACGAGATAACTGTCGAGAAGCATTTTGACGCCGCCCACTATCTGAGGGGGTATCAGGGCAAGTGCGAGGCCATGCACGGGCACCGCTACCGCGTGGCGGTGAAGGTAAAGGCTTTAAAGCTGAATGATATCGGCCTGGCCTGCGACTTTACCGATTTGAAGCGGCACCTGAACGATATTCTGGCGCGGTTCGACCATATCTGTCTTAATGACGTGCCGCCGTTCGATAAAATCAATCCCTCGGCGGAGAATATCGCGGCTACCATCTACGAGGAACTCAAGGAAAAACTGGCCGGGGAGCCGGTAACCCTCACCTGCGTGGAGGCCTGGGAAGCCCCGGAGCAGGGCGTCGCCTA
>DAOUEB010000033.1:0-7412 GCA_034430675.1 Dehalococcoidales bacterium | reverse complement strand
GCTTTGACCCAATTCGCCAGTGTCGATGTCGGCAATGAAAGCCGCCGAGCGGCCTCCCCCCATGACAACCCCTCCTCCATTACCAGCTTTGCGGCTTCCTGCCGAAACTCCTTCGTATACCTTCCTTGTGGGACCCCTTTCATACTGACACCTCTATCTATCTATTTTACCTGACTTTGGTGTCCACTAAATCCATCCTACCCCATATATTACTGAGTGAATGGATAACCGCTAATAATAGAGTCGGTAATATTGATGCTCGTATTTGGCAAGGCGCACCATATAAAAAAAGCCATTATATCTGAGATAAAACAGAAGCAAGAAATGGCCTTTTCAAGGGTCAGGAATTCACCAGCACTAGCTTATAAGCCAGCCTTTTTCAGGTGTTTTTCCACTATAGCCAATAAATCCTTAGGGCTTACTGGCTTATTAATATAATCCTCAGCCTCTAGCGTATACCCCCGGATGCGAGGGATTCCCGTGCCGCTTCCCTTTGTCGAGTAGCTGGTGAGCATCAGTACCGGGATTTTCGCAAGCTTCGGGTCTTTATTGAGCTGATCTGCAGCGGTGAAGCCATCCTCGACCGGCATGATTACGTCGAGGAGAATTAAATCAGGTTTCTCCTCTCTTGCCTTGCGTAAACCCTCGTTGCCGTTAACGGCGACGATTACCTCGTAGGGTTTGCTTTCCAGGACAGTCTTTGTCGACTCAACAAAATCGGCATCATCGTCAACAATCAGAATTCTGGCTTTACTTTCCATTTAGAATCGCCTCCTTTAGTAATCAGCTTAACCGGATAATGTCAGGGCTTTCTCTTTTTAACGAGGGTACTTACCCTCTCCAGAAGGACTTCGGGGGACATGGGTTTCTCAATGTAATCATCCACGTCAAGTTCAAGCCCGGTCTCCAGCTCATAGCGTCGGCGGCTGGCTTCCTCTCTCACCGAGGTCAGTATTAAAATAGGTATACCCTTGTACTTTGACCACCTCGGGTCCTGAAGCTCCTTACATACGGCAAACCCGTCCATCTTGGGCATCATCAGGTCAAGGATCATCAGGTCCGGGTTTTCCGCCTTCAGCGTCGCCAAGCCCTCGATGCCATTTCGGGCGGTGACCACCTGATACCCCTGAGACTCGAGAATCATAGCTACCGCATCCAGAATATCAGGGTCATCATCAACAACCAGTATTTTGCCCGTCATGCTACCTCCCCGACATATTGTACTATACTTTTGAGATTTTACCACATTTTCGGTGCAATTATAGTATAGGCCTGGGCATAAGTCCAGCCTTTTCTACCATCTCTGCGACAATATCTTCCCAGCCCACGGCCATGATATGGATGCCATGCACGCCGGGAATCTCCTTGAGTTGCTCAATAATCTCGAGAATTATTTTTACCCCCTCGTCCTTAGCCTTCTCCGCCTGTTCCAGCCTGGTGATGATTTCATCGGGTACACTTACTCCGGAAACATAGTCTCTCATGTAACGTGCCATACCCACTGACCTGATGGGTATGACCCCTGCCAGGATGTGCACCTGCTTATCCAGGCCTTGCTCACAAACCATCTCCATGTATCTGGCAAATTTAGGCACATCATAGACCGCCTGGGTCTGGATAAAGTCAACCCCGGCCTTAACTTTCTTCGCCAGCCTGGTTACCCGGAATTCAAAGGGGTCAGCGAAGGGATTAGCGGCAGCGCCGATATAAATGGGGACTTCGCCGGATATTTCCTCCCCGTTAAGAAATTTCTTCTCATCCCGCATCTTTTCCAGCATTTGAATCATCTGGATAGAGTCAATATCAAAGACACCCTTGGCCGTGGGATGGTTACCAAACTTCTGATGGTCACCGGAAAGGCAGAGAAAGTTACCGATACCCAGAGCTATGGCACCTAGGACATCACTTTGAAGCGCCAGCCGGTTCCGGTCTCGGACGACCATCTGCATCACCGGTTCAACGCCTACCTGCTTCAGAAGTACACAGCCGGCGAGGCTAGACATACGTACAATGGCCGTCTGATTATCGGTGATATTGACGGCATCACAACAGTTACGGAGTATCTCCCCCTTCCTCTGCACCACTGCGGCGCTGGTGCCCTTGGGAGGACCTGCCTCGGCGGTGACGGCAAACCTGCCGCTCTCCAGTATTTTCTCCAGATTCGTGCCTGCTTTCATTGACGTTGTCTCCTCTTGCTCTTACTCGGCTTGGGCAGGGTAAACATGAAATTACTCCCCGTATTAGTCTCCGAACACGGGCTCTCCACCCATATCCTGCCCCTATGAGCCTCAATAATCCTCCTGGTTATGGACAACCCCAGCCCCGTCCCCTTGGCTTCCACATTGCTGGCGCGAAAGAAGTCTTCAAAGAGACGGGGCAAATCCTTGGGAGGAATGCCTATGCCGGTATCCATAACCTCAACTAATAGGTCCCTGGCCTGCTCCCGCACCCTGATGGTTACGGTACCCTCCGGTGTGTAATTAATGGCATTGTTCACCAGATTGGTTATTACCTGCTGCAGTCGCGAGGACGAGCCCTTAATCTTGGAAAGCCCCTCGGGTAACTCTACCCTGAGCTTAATCCCCTTTTCCTGAGCCAAGCTGCGCTGACCTTCCAGTGAATTTTTTATCGCCTGGCGCAGCGAAACCTCCTTCATCTCCTGGACAATCTGGCCGGTCTCAATGCGCGGGATGTCCAGCAAATCGCTAATCAGGGTCAGGAGTTCGGTAATACGGCGGGTGCTGCGCTCCATCATGTTCTTCTGCTTTTCAGAAATTTCTCCGGCAAAACCGCCCAGCATGACCCACAGGAAACCCTGAATGGCGGTGAGCGGCGCCTTCAGGTCATGAGCGGCAATACCGATAAAGCGCAAGAACCGGCTCCTCTCCTCCTCAAGCTCGGCTATCTCACTGGAAGCACGTTTCAGCTCACTGTTTTTCTGTTTGAGCAGGCGCTCCCGCAGTGCTACTATCTGCCGCTGTCTCTTTCTCAGTTCCCCGGCGACAGCAGTGGTCACATAGGTAGTGCCATAGAGAAGGCCTGCCAGGGCAGCAAGCTCTGACAGAATACGGCTTCCTTGCTTGTACCGCATTGGCAGAACAAACCCCTCTAGATTGACATGAGGTATTATCCCGGCATATTCCAAACCAACCACTAATGACAGCATGACAACAGCTATTGTTGATAGCAAGTAAACCACCCGGTAGTTAAGCCCGATGCTGGCTAAAACGATGTGAAAGACAAAGAAAAAGATAAAAGGATTTTCCACCCCGCCGGTGAAGTGTAGCAGTACGGTGAGGGCGAACATGTCCAGCAAAATATGGCTGTATGTGTATTTCCGGACACGCGGGATCACCAATTCCTCTCTAAGTTTCCCCAGGCCTCTGACCTGCTGTATCAGCACCAAGTTATACAGAGCTATAAAGGCGCAGATGACATATACCGGCAGGGTGGAAAAACCGACATGAAATACATACCTTGCCAACAGGGTGACTATGATAATCCCGAGGATGGCAACCCACCTCATGTTGGTGAATACTCTGAGGCGCATTACCAATGTTTGTTCCTCGGGAGTGCGCTCAGCCTCTACTCCGACCGGGATTTCATCTCGCGTAGCAGTAATGTGAGCCAATATCTACCCTTCACCTTTTATTTTTGATAGCGGTTACAAAAGAGGCGTAACCTCAAGCCGACTCTACTTCAGGCTCAGTCTTGTCCGAAACTATGCCGTGCTCGGCATCAACATCAACCATCCGGGGTCCACCAGAAACGCTGGTGCTCCAATCTTTAACCGGCTCAATCTCCTCCATCTCATCCAAACGCCCCATTTCCGCCAGACGGTCATAAATCATTTGCCAGGCACAGGGGACATCTGGTGATATTTCACATTTACCTCCCACCGAACCGCCGCAGGGTCCGTTTAGCAGGCTCTTGGCACACCTGACCAGAGGACAGATTCCTGCCGTCCGCCCCAGAACACAGCTTCCGCACTGCTGGCAAACCTCAACAAAATGACCGGGGCTGTCCTCAATGCCCAGGAACAGGGTATTTAACGCCGGGTAAACCGGCTTCGCCTCCTTGAGATGCAAGCTAACCGTTTGCACTCCGATAGCGCAGACCATCGCCAGAATACAGTCAGCCGCGGCAATATCCGCGGCATTCTCCTGTAGAGCATACTTGGTGAGCTCGTCGCAAGCCGTAGGTATCACCATCCATCCGGTAACCTTCTTACCGCTGTCTTCAAGCTTAGCCTTCATCTCTATGACTTCAGCTTTACCACCAGTATGAGTCAGAGTGGTGCAGGTACCACAACCGATAATATACACACTCTGGCACCTGTTAAGATATTTCATAACCTCTTCTATAGGTTTCTGCGCCGTAATCGTTTTCATCTCAGGCCACCCCCTTATTTGCCACGAATTCGCCTCTCATAATCACCCCGGAAATATTTTAAGGTATCCACCACGGCAAATGGCGCTGCCTGCCCCAGACCACACAACGAGGAGAGCATCATCGTTTCCGCCAGGTCCTCCATAACCTTGATGTCTCTCTGTGCCCCCTCACCCCGGCAGAACCTTTCCAGTATCTCAACCATCGCCTCGGTCCCCTGCCGACCGGGGGTACATTTACCGCAGCACTCTTCAGCCAAAAATTCCATAGTCCGGTGGACGATATCAATAACGTCCCGGCTCTCATCAAACACGGTTACCGCGCCGGCGCCAAGGATATGCTCAAAGGCGAGGGGAGTATCTATCATATCATATGGTAGAATTCTGCCGGTGGCACCGCCTATCTGCATCAGCTTGACATCCCTAGCTGAAGCTAGCTCCTCAACCAGTTCCCGCAGGGGGCTTCCCAGCACCAGTTCATAGACACCGGGCCTGGCCACATCGCCGCTTACCGAGAAGACCTTGGTGCCCTGGCTCCGCTCCGTCCCCATCTGACTGTACCAGCCGCCGCCATTGAGCACGATTTGAGGTATATTCATCAACGTTTCCACATTATTAATGGTGGTTGGCTTCTGCCACAATCCGGCTACAGTGGGGAATGGCGGGCGGTAACGCGATTCACCCCGCTTGCCCTCAATGGACTCCATCAGGGCAGACTCCTCACCACATACGTAGGCACCGGCACCTTCCTGAATATCAATATCAAAGCCGTTCAGAAAGTCGGACTCTCTGGCCTGATTGACGGCACCCCTGAGCAAATCAAGCAGATAGTGGTATTCGCCACGCAGGTAAATATGGCCCTGCCTGGCACCGATGGCATAACCAGCCAGAGCCAGCCCCTCAACTAGGGTGAAGGGGTCATTCTCCAGTATATACCTGTCCTTAAACATGCCCACCTCTCCCTCGTCGGCATTACAGATAACGTATTTTTCGTCGCCGGCGGAGTTCCTCGCCCCCTCCCACTTGATACCGCAGGGAAAGCCAGCCCCTCCCCGCCCGCGCAGCCCCGACACCTTGACCTCACTGATTACCTCTTCCGGGGACATCTCGCGCCGGGCTTTCTCCAAGGCTTTGAAACCGTCCTGTTCCAGACAGGTGCTGATATTCGTCGGGTCAATAACCCCGCAATTTTTTAAGACAACTCGCGCCTGCGGCACTTGACATAGCCTCCCATGAACATTAAGGAATTATTTGTAGCTCTGCAAAATCTGTTTTATTTTCTCCGGAGTCAGGTCAACATGAGCATCATCATTTATCAGCATTGCCGGGGCTCTGTCACAGAGACCGATGCAATTGGTCAACTCAAAAGAGAATCGGCCATCAGGGGTGGTCTCACCGGGCTTAATCCCGAGTTCTTTCTCCACGGTCTCAATGATAATCTGGCAGTTCTGAAGATAGCAGGGCAGGCTCCGGCAGATTTTGATAACATTCCTGCCCCGCGGTTTGGTAGCGAGAAAAGAGTAGAAACTGGCTACCCCATAGACATCATTTACCGGTACCTTTAGAGAATCAGCCAGCTCTACCAGAAACTCCTGAGACAAATAGCCATGTTTGGCCTGCGCCTCTTTTAAGGCCACCAGCAGGTTTTCCGGTGCTTTATTCTGGAAAGCAATTTTCTTGCTCATCCCGCTCACTCAATCAGCCGATGAATTCTCAACCTTTCACGAATAAGACTGGACCCTGTTTCTCCTCGCCAATCTTGGTTGGTTTGCTTAAAGCCCCGGTCGGACATAGCGAAATGCAGGTATCACAGTCACGACAGACTCCCTCACTGCCTACCGGCAGGTCAAGACCATGGACAACCTTGCTATCAAATCCCCGGTAAGCCATGCTGAACATCTTCTCACCTTTCAGGTTCTGGCAGGCGGTGACACAGCGCCGGCACAGGATGCACTTTGACATATCACGGACAATATAAGGATTCTCATCCTCAACGGGGTAGTAATGCTTTCTTATTCTGAATCGGGGCAGCCCTATGTCAAGGTCGGCAGCAATCTTACGTAGTTCACAACGGTTGGCTTCGTCACAAACCAGGCAGGAATCAGGATGGCTGGCCAGCATAAGCTCCACCAGCACCTTACGCGTCTGTAAAACCTTGGGAGAATGGGTTTGTATTACCATGCCTTTAGTGATTGGAGTATGGCAGGAGCCGACTAGAGTTCTGGAGCCTTCCACCTCAACCACGCAAAGCCGACAAGCTCCTACGGGGGGCAGGTCTTCCAGGTAACATAGAGTGGGGATATCAATTCCGTTCTCCCGAGCGGTTTCAAGGATGGTCACCCCCTCGCGCCCGGTGATAGGAGTGCCATTTATCGTTAGCGCTATGTCACCCATTGTACAAATATTACTTCAATACTGGGAATGTCGTCAAATATTGGCTCAAAAACAATGACAGGATTGGATCCATCGCGGAAAACACGCTCCTCTAGCTTTGCCAGTCCCTCAGGGGTAGTATCGAAACCGAAGCCATCACATATTTGCGCCTCTTCGTCCAGACAACGTACTTTGTGCTCCCCCACACCAGCCAGGTCAATACCTGCGCTTCTAATCATCCACTATCTCCTAAACAGTATTAGGGCTTGGTAGTATTTAGCCGGCTTCTCCGCCCATACTTGTGTCCAATGCGGAGCTGTCAATCTAAGACACTCCAATTTCCTAAAGCGGGCCACCTGAGACCCGGCAGGCATTCTTTTTGGCGGGGCAGCTTTAGGCTCCCCAGTAGATTGTGCACCTCACCGGAACCCGTAAGCCTATCATACCCTTTGATGAACTGAATTGCATTCGGTAGCTTCAGAAATAATATACAAGTAAATTGTTACCACGCTGCACAATTTAGCGTTCTGTGATATTCCGTTTTTTAACTTTCCGATAACTGCTTCATTCTATTTATAAACGCCGTATTCCTTGGCGGCTTCCATCATGGCACGCAGGTTATCAGGGTTCCCCTTATCGATACTGGCCCCT
>DAOUEB010000032.1:0-8441 GCA_034430675.1 Dehalococcoidales bacterium | reverse complement strand
TTCCATTTGCGAATCTGGCTGGGGTGAACCTCAAATCTATTGGCCAGTTCGGCTATCGTCTCCTCACCCTTTAATGCCTCCAGGGCTACCCTCGCCTTGAACGATGGGCTGTGTTTCCTTCGGTTCTGTTTCATGTTCTCCTCCTATCCCGTATTCATTATAGGAGCAGAACCCGCTCTTAGCTACCTGTCCGAATTTTGGGGACCACCTCATACAGCGGTTCCGGGCCGGGATTGAAGCTCGGATAAGCCTGCTGAAGAGGAAGTTCGGGCTTAGGAGAAGCCTGATGCGGGGCAGCCCTGGGGTAAATATATGGGTCGGTCAGGGCATATTCACCCATAACCTGTGGCAGGCGGCCAGAATAATGTAAAAGCAGGTAAGGCAATAGGTGGGAAGAACACAAGGAGCAAACTCAAACGCCAACTTGCCTATTACCTGCACCAAAACCGCATATTTCAGGGGGAACTATACTAGACAAATTCAAACTCCGCCCTGAAAGTTCTATATATTGAACAACTTGGGCTACCAATTTTAAAGCTAGAATCCCCCGAATCAGCCAAAAGATTCCGGGGGATTTTTCTATTTTGCTAACGGATTGCTAAAAAGGTTTTTCGCATCTATAATAAAGAGCGAGGTTAAACAGGCTGCCTCGTCACGAAAGGAGAGTTACTATGAAACCGCTTCAAACTGATTTGTCTATTTACGAAAAATTCAATTTTGAGAACCCACCTGTGGGTGTCAAGTTCCTGCCCGGCAGACCGGAAGGGATAGAACAGCTGGACAAGAGCATGGCTTTATGCGAGATGGTTAATGAAGCCCAGCAAAGAGGGACCCCGTTTTACATTGACAAAGATAATGAGGACTGTGCCGGGGCAATGATACTGGGAATGGTAGAACCTATGCCACTCCCAGGAGGTGGGGAACTGGGAGTCAAATGGGGCATCTATCAAGAGGCACGCGTTAACGAAAGGCTGGTCGGAAATGCGCCGAAAATCCCCCCGGGCAATATAAATTACGTCGTTTTTTCTCCATTGGAACAGATAACCTTCCAGCCCGACCTCCTGTTTCTTGTGGCCACTACCAGCCAGGCGGAAATCGTGCTGAGGGCTCTGAGCTATTCGACCGGAGAAATATGGGCCAGCAAGGTAACTTCGGGTGGCGCCTGCGCCTACCTTTTCGCTTATCCGTACCTGAGCGGCAAGGTCAATTACGTAACCACCGGGCTAACCCTTGGTTTGAAAGGAAGGAGGGTATATCCTGAAGGACGGCTTCTATTCTCCATACCGTATGATTGGATACCCATAATAACCCGAAATCTGGAGAAGATGGAATGGGTGCTTCCTGCATACACAGATGACACCAGGGAACAGTTTCTGGCGCGGCGTAAAGGAATATTTGAAGAATTAGCCCGGGAATTTGGGAACCCCTGAACAAGCTAGGCAAAAGATGATTATAGACAGTTTGCTAAGAAATCCCTCGAAGGTATTTTCGGGGGATTTCTCTTTTTTGCTAATGGGGAAATATTATTTCAGCAAGACAGTAAAGAAGAACGATAAGTCCGATTAGAATAGCCAGATAGACAAGAACAGACCGTTCCCTATCCTTTATAACCCCGATAATTCCGGTAAAAAAGGCAGATATGCCGGAAATCGCCGCAATGACTACCGGTACTGCCAGGAAAAGATTACTGAAAAATGTGGCGCCGCCCCGCTGTCCTGAAGCCACAAAAAGAAAGAATATCGCGAAAAACACGATGAAAGCGACGATTAACCAGACCGACCACCTCCCCAGGCGAGTTTTCGGTGTGATATAGACTTTCATGGACTGATTTTATAACTCGGGGTTATCCGTGTCAATTGACAAGGGGAGTGCAGCGTGGTAGTCTGGCTTTGCGGAAAAGGGCGAACCTGATATTTCAGGTAGGAGGGCGATACGACAATTGGCTGAGACGGACGTGATAGTAATTGGCGGGGGCACTGCCGGTTTTCTCGCGGCACAAATCGCTTCCCAACTTGGTGGAAACGTGATACTCGTGGAAAAGGAAAAAGTGGGAGGCATTTGCTCGAATTGGGGTTGCATACCCATGTGCTTCATGGACCACTGCGTCGAAGTTCTCAAATCGGTGAAAGAAGCCGGCAAGGACGGTATCAATGTAGGGCAAGTCGAAGTTGATTATCACAAGTTAATAAGTGAGAAAGAGAAGGTGGTCAAGGGAGTGGTCGCCGGTATGGAAGCCAGGTTACAGGCTACCGGCGTACAGGTTGTCATCGGTTCGGCGAAGTTAGCCTCGCCAAACCAGGTAGAAATCACCTCTGACAACGGAAAGACAGAGACAATCCAGGCAGATAAAATCATAATTGCTTCAGGCTCTCTGCCCAGAAGGTACGAGATACCCGGGGCCTACGGCCCGGGAGTGCTCACGACCAGGGAACTCCTGGATTTAAACGAGCTTCCCAGGAGCCTGGCGATTATCGGGCGTAGCGTCACGGCTCTGGAATTAGCTACCGTCTGGGTCAACCTGGGCTGCGCCGTCAGTCTAATAGCCAGAAGGCCTCAAATGCTCCCTAATGAAGATGAGGAGATTGCCGCTCAGATACAGCATGCTCTCGAAGCCGACGGCGTCCACATATACGCCGGGGTAGATGTCGAGAGGATTGACGACAGCAAAGAAGGTAAGTCAATAACCATCTCCGGTGAGGGTGGAAAACAGAAGGTGGAAGCACAATTCGCCGTATTCGCCCTGGGTCAGCAACCACTTGTGGATGGGCTTGGCCTGGAGAATGCCGGCGTAGCGGTAACCGAGGGGAGAATCAGAACAAACGAAAAGATGGAGACCAGCGTCAAGGGGGTCTACGCGGCCGGTGATGCCACCGGCGAAATGATGCTGGCCAGCATCGCCATGATTCAAGGAATGGTAGCCGGCACCAACGCCATGGGCAGAGATGCAGTTATGAATTATCGCGTGGTGCCGCGGTTGATTCGTACCATGCCGCCAACGGCGGCAGTCGGCATAACGGAATTCGAGGCCAAAGAAAGAAGACTGGATATCAAGGTCGGCAGGTTTCCTTTCGGACAAAATCCCAGGGCAAGTATTATAAGAGAGAGCCGGGGCTTCGTGAAAATTATCGCTGACGCGGCATCGGGTGAAATTCTGGGCGTTCACATCATCGGCCCCCAGGCACCCGAGCTAATACATGAAGCGTCAGCCGTCATGCAAATGAGAGGGACCGTTCAAGATATTGCGGCTACTATCCACGGTCATCCATCTTTACACGAGACAATCCAGCGGGCGGCTCAAGGCCTGTGATGTTAAGCATTTCATAAATGACGGCGTTGTCACTACTCCTCACCCGACTTCGCCATAATACGTAATTAAAGGAGGTCAATATGAGACCGCTGCAAACTGACCTGTCCATCTTCGGTAAATTAGACCTGGAGAAGCCCCCATTAGGTATCAAGTTCCTGTTCAGCAAACCGGAAGGCATAGAGCAACTGGACAAGAATTTAGCCCTCTGTGAAATGCTCGGAGAGGCACACCAAAGAGAAAACCCTTTCTATATTACTAAAGAGAATGAAATTTGCTTCGGGAAACAAACCCTGGGAATGATGAGTGGCGAAAGCCCGCCCTTTGCAAAAAGCGGAGAACTTGGGGTAAGACTGGGAGTTTTTCAGGATGCCCGCGCCAATAAAAAAATAAACCAGTATAACTACAACCTGGATAGCGGCTCCGTTAACTACGTCGTTTTCGCCCCGCTGGACAAAATTACCTTCGAGCCGGACCTGCTGATTCTTATGACCGATGCCACACAGGCGGAAATCGTGCTGCGGTCGATGGCCTACTCTACCGGGGACATGTACGAAAGTAAGGTAACAACGACACTAGCCTGTTCCTGGCTTTTCGTTTACCCGTATCTCACCGGCAAGGTGAACTACTTTATCACCGGGTTGGGCTTCGGGGGGATATCCATAGAGGCATTCCCGCCGGGATGGGTGCTGACATCTATCCCCTATAACTGGCTGCCGACGATAGCGCAGAACCTCAAGGAGATGGAATGGAAACCCAAGGCATTCACCCTCGGTAGAGATAGATTTTTACAGTGGGAAAGGGAGATACTGGAAGATATGGCCCGGGAGTTCCAGAATCCCTAGACTAATAACAGGAGGTAACCATGAAGGCACTCACCATTTACTGGTCGGGTACGGGAAACACGAAAAAGGTAGCCGAGACTATTGATAATACGCTGAAAAACAGCGGCGTAGATTCGGTATTAAAACCTGTTAAAGAAGCCGGGGCCGAGGACCTGTTTGAATATGACCTGATTTTCATCGGGGCACCATCTTACATGTGGCAACCCCCCGCACCGGTCCAGGAATATATCAAAGAAAAAATGAACTACTACCGGGAACGCGGCGATATCAAGCTGGGTTCCCCGAAGGTGCCCGGTAAAAATGCGGTGGTTTTCGCCACGTATTCCGGGCCGCACACCGGTATCAACGAAGCGATACCCGTGGGCAAATACCTCGGGCAATTTCTCGAGCACCTGGGGTTTGATATTACCGGAGAATGGTACTTCGTCGGTGAGTTTCACAGTTCCGAAGAGAACAGCACCAAAGGCAGACTGGGTGATATCAGGGGACGCCCGAATCAGCAGGACCTGGATAAGCTGGCAGGAGACGTAAAGGAACTGCTCAAGACTATTGCAGGCTGAAATTGATTCCGGGCGACCTTAAATTGCACCCGCATCTTTTAGCTTCTCAATTTCTCGATGAGTCATCCCCAGCAGCTGGCTCAGGACATCCTGAGTGTGCTGCCCCAGGTCCGGAGAGGCCTGCTCCACTTTATAGGGCGTCCTGGAGAATTTGAAGGGCGTATTGACAACCCGGAAATCGCCTGCCTCCGGGTGCCGGACATCAATAATCATATCCCGGGCGGCTACCTGCGGGTCACCGGCCACCTGCTCGATGGTATTCACCGGACCGCAGGGTATGCCCGCCTGTTCCAGCTCTTCAACCCACTCCTGCGTGGTCCTGGTTTTCATGGCTTCTGTTAATATCGGCTCCAGCGCTTCGTAGTTCTGGGTGCGCATCCAACCATCCTCGAAGCGCGGGTCGTCAATGATATCGACACGGTCAATGGCGGCACAGAAAAGCGGCCACTGGTCCTTGATGCCACCCCGGAGAGCCACGGCGATATAGCCATCTTCGGTCTGAAAGGCCTGAAACGGCGTCATGACGGGGTGTCTCGTGCCGAGAGCATGAGGTATCTCGCCGGTATTAAGGTAGCGGACAAAGGCGTTCTCCTGAGCGGTTACCTGACAGTCCAGCATGCTGATGTCCACGAACTGGCCTTCGCCACTCTTGTGGCGTTCCTGCAAGGCGGCGAGAGTAGCGACACATAGAAACAGGCCGGCAGCAATATCGCCATAGGATACGCCCGGCCTTACCGGCGGACCGCCCTCCTCGCCGGTGATACTCAGGATTCCTCCCGTAGCCTGAACAATGACATCAAAAGCAGGCTTGCCGGCATAGGGGCCGTATTGCCCGAAGCCGGAGCCGGCCACGTAAACGATTCCGGGATTATATTCCCTGACTTTTTCATAGCTGAGGCCGAGCTTCTCCATCGTTCCCGGCTTGAAATTCTCAACCAGAACATCAGCGCTTTTTACCAGTTTGAGAAGCACCTCCACTCCCGGCTCGGTAGCTAAATTCAGCGTGACGCTTTTCTTACCACGGTTAAGGCTGAGAAAGTAAGTGCTTATCCCCCTGACAACGGGCCCGTTGCCCCTGGCAATGTCGCCTACCTCCGGCCTCTCAATCTTTATCACCTCGGCGCCTAAATCGCTGAGCAGCATAGTAGCGAAAGGGCCGAATAACACCTGCGTCAGGTCAAGGATTCTGATTCCGTCCAGTGGACCGGCCATGCTTCACCTCGCTTCTTCTAGCTTTGATTAGTATCCCCATGCTATGAAAACTTTAGGCGGTTAAAGTTATCTTTGTCAAGAACCGAGCAGACTGTGTAATATTGCCGGAACAAAGTTGTATAATAAGCCGAGCAGTCTGAATCATTAATATAAAGGAGAAAGATATGTCGCCAGTCTTGCAGGACAAAGTAGCTATCATAACCGGAGCCAGTCGCGGCCTCGGGAAAGCCTTCGCCATAAGGTTCGCCGAGGAAGGGGCCAAACTGCTACTGACCACTACCAATCTGGAAAGGGCTGAGGGCACGTCCAAGGAGATAAAGGCCAAAGGTGGGGAAGTCACCTTCATGAAGGCAGATATTTCTGTTGCCGGCGACACCCAGAAGATAGCTGATAAAGTTATGGAAGAATATGGCAGAGTGGATATCCTCGTCAATAATGCTGCTATATGGTTTGGAATCAGGGCTAAGCCATGGGACACCTGGACGGAAGAAGAATGGGACCGGATATTTTCGGTGAACGTCAAGGGGACCTGGATGGTCTGCAAGGCGATTGCCCCCCTCATGGTAAAAGCAGGCAAGGGTAAGATTATTAATATTGCCTCCAACGTCGCCAGAGTAGGTGGGGCACCTGTCTTTATGCCGTATGCCTGCGGCAAAGGCGCGATTTACACGCTGACTCATGCCCTGGCCCACGCCCTGGGTCGCTCGAATATCAATGTTAACGCTGTCGCCCCGGGATTCACGGCTACCGAAGCCAGCATAGATATGACCAGCGGTGGCGCATCCTTCGATGCCGCCGCTTCGGGGCAGTCTATTCCACGGCGCGAGGAACCGGGAGACCTGGTGGGGGCTACCCTGTTTCTGGCCTCGGCAGACTCGGATTTCATCTCGGGACAGGTCATCTATGTGGATGGCGGCACCGTGATGCTGTAAGGCATTAAAGCAAAGATAATATTGAAAGCCATAACTCCACATGTCCGTGAAAGTTATGGCTTTCGTATATAACGACTCTCGGACAGGTCAACTCAGCTGGTTATCATTCGCCCCTGTGTAACATTCGTTCATAGCATAAACCGGAAGCCCGGTTGTACGGTCGGTTAAAAGCTTCGGGGTATTTCTTTCTCAGTTCATCTACATTGACCCGCTCAACCTCGACCAGAAATCCGCATACGGCCATTCCGGTGGCATTCTTGGAGGTCGGCTTATGCGGGGTTATGGTATTGATGGCGCCGCCCCTATCAAGCTCTCCGGGAACTACCGGGTCATACCTGGCCCCGTGGTCCACGTAGACGGTGCCGGGCATCAGTCTCTCCGTAACGTAGGCGCCACAGAGGACACCACCCCTGTCGTTATAGACTTTAACAACGTCTCCGTGTTTGATACCCCTCCTGGCGGCTTCCGACGGGTGAATCCACATCGTCTGGTAGGCGTATCCGTCGGGACCCACGATTTTACACGTCTCCATTTCTCTCAGCCATTCCATATCATCGTGCTGAGAATGCACTCTCCACCTCGGGTGATTGGAAACGATGAGCAGAGGATATTTGTTAGCCCTCTCGCCGGAAAGCCTTTCATCGTGGCTCTCACCCTTTTCAATCCAGTGCGGGACCGGCGGTCTTTCATTATCGCCGGGGAAGTGCTCCGCCAGTCTCTGGGAATAGTATTCCAGCTTACCGGACGGCGTCCTCAGGGGATTATTCTCGGGGTCTTCATAGAACTTCCTCATACCGACATCTTTTTTCTTCCAGTCGGGATTGGTCGGGACGACGTAATACCCCTTTTCCTTAAATTCCTCCCACGTTACCATATCCTGTACGCCCGAGGTATCAAAACCTTTTTTAATCAGTCCCTCCTCGGTTTCACCCATAGTGTACTCTTCGAGCATGCCCAGCTTCTCGGCGATGGCGCAGACTATTTCGTAATCGCTCTTCGACTCTCCCCTGGGCTCGACGCATTTGGGGTCAAGGAAAATAGTCCTGAACTCCGCGGTAAATACGTCAACTCCGATATCGTTCGTCTCGAATTTAGTAGTGGCCGGCAGGATAATATCGGCGAATTCACAATCATTCTCTATCCAGGGATGCTGCGCCAGGACGAATTCTATCTGCGGGCTTCGGAAGGCGTCCGCCATCCGGTTGGAGCCGTTCCAGCATGACATCCACGAAGGCGTGTCGGTCCATATCATACGTATTTCAGAGCAGCCCTCGACGGGGTAGTTATATTTCACGAACTGGTCTTCAACCAGGTACCGGCACTGCGTGTTGCCGTACCAGCTCAGGGGAGGATTGAGAATAGCTTCGTGAATCAGCAGCTTGGGAATGATTTGCTGCGGCATGTCCTCCTCGGTAAACCCCCGGTTCGCCGCCACCACGGCCGGATATACCACCGGTCCGGGCATTGGGTTGGTGTCGTCGCCGATTTTCCAGTTCGGCGGGTTCCACCCCCCGAATATTCCCCATTCAATCATGGTCAGCTGGTGAGCTCCCGGTTTCCCGAGACCCTGCATCCCCAGCAGGCAGAC
>DAOUEB010000031.1:0-13856 GCA_034430675.1 Dehalococcoidales bacterium | reverse complement strand
GCTTCGTACATGATAAACTGGCGCTCGCTGCTGGGTTCATTTAACAGCGCCATGAGTTCATCAAGTGATTTATCATTGAAGTCCCTGGCGAATCCCAAACCGTATCTGCCTATTTCCAGAGAACGGATGGCTTTTTGAAACGCCTCTTTATAGTTCTTGCCGATACTCATGGCCTCGCCGACGGCGCGCATCTGCGTCCCCAGCTTGTCTTCGGCATCCTTGAATTTTTCGAAAGCCCAGCGCGCAAATTTCACGACGACATAGTCGCCCCAGGGCGTATACTTCTCAAGGGTACCCTCACGCCAGTAAGGAATTCCATCCATGGTAAGGCCACCGGCCAGCTTGGACGACACCAGGGCGATAGGAAAGCCCGTAGCCTTGGAGGCCAGCGCCGAAGAGCGTGAAGTCCGGGGATTGATTTCAATAACCACCACGCGCCCGGTCTTGGGGTCATGGGCAAACTGAACGTTGGTGCCACCGATTACTTTTATCGCCTCCACAATCCTGTAGGAATAATCCTGCAGGCGTTCCTGTAGCTCCTGGCTGATGGTCAGCATAGGGGCCGTACAGTATGAATCGCCGGTATGAACCCCCATAGCGTCGACATTCTCAATAAAACAAACGGTTATCATCTGATTCTTGGCATCGCGCACAACCTCGAGTTCCAGCTCCTCCCAACCCAGTACGGACTCTTCAACCAGCACCTGACCGATAAGGCTGGCCGCCAGACCCCGACTGGCCACGGTACGTAATTCCTCGACGTTATAGACAAGCCCACCGCCAGTACCACCCATGCAGTAAGCCGGACGTATCACTACCGGATAGCCAAGTTCCGAGGCTATCTCCTCTGCCCCTTCCACGCTCTCGGTAATCTCGCTGCGGGGCATCTCTATACCGAGTCCGGTCATCGTTTGCTTGAAGGCCAGCCTGTCTTCGCCGCGAATAATAGCGTCGACCTCAACGCCGATAACCCGAACGTTGTATTTCTCCAGCACACCGGCCTTGGACAGTTCGGCACTGAGGTTGAGCCCTGTCTGGCCGCCGAGGTTCGGCAACAGTGCGTCCGGCCTTTCCTTTTCGATAATCTTCGTCATAGCGTCAAGGTTGAGTGGTTCTATATAGGTAACATCGGCCATGCCGGGGTCGGTCATAATTGTAGCCGGATTGGAATTGACCAGAACGATTTTATATCCCAGGCTACGTAGCGCTTTGCAGGCCTGAGTACCGGAATAATCGAATTCGCATGCCTGCCCGATAATGATTGGTCCGGAGCCGATAATCATTACCTTATCAATATTTTCTCTCCTGGGCATGAAGTTGTCTCCTTTGCTGAATCATTTAGATAACCGAGATTTACGCAAAAAGGGCTTAATCAAAAAGTAATTAATAGTATTTGGATGATTATAACACAATTTAAGTAATTACCATTACTCCCTCATTGCACGGTACTATTCGGTTTTGGTTGCTACGAATAAATATTAGCCTATTTAGGCATGAAAAAGGACAGGAGGCAATATGGTTAAAATTACAATATTTGTAGATGTAGAGAAACTTGCTGATGTCATAATTACTGATATTAGGAAGGAGTTAGCTAGTCTAAAGTCTCATCGTAAGCCAAATTGATGGCACGTAATAGCCATTTAGAACTTATTTTTTAAGACTTCAGTCATATCTATATTGATTTCTGCTTGGTTTTGTGCCTCGGTATGTATGGGGAATACCTTATGAGTATCTTCATTTATGGCGAGAACCAATAACTGTGTACGTTGAGGTTCAAGTAGGCGCTCAAGAAGTTGTGCTTTTGTTAAACTTAATTCCATAAAACATTTCCTTGCAAGTAGTAGGCACATTCTAGGCATAAAATGACCAATTGTCAAATCAGCAACCAAATGCAAATAATACCCAGCTTTATAAAAATATAAGATACCACAAGCTTCACGACTACGGAACGTGCTATAATGATACTACGAGCCTTGAGGAGGACTTCAGCATGTCGAAAAAGCTTACCGTGATTCCCGAGCAGTGTTCCAATTGCAGGATATGCGAACTGGTATGCGCCATCAAACACTTCGGGGTGAACAACCCGAAGAAGTCAGCTATCAGGGTCATTAACGCGTACCCTCACCCGGTGATGAGGATGCCGGTTGTCTGCAGCCAGTGCCGCGTACCGGCCTGCGCCCAGGTATGCCCTACCAATTCGCTACGGTGTGTCGATGGTATCGTAATTCTGGATAAAGAGACCTGCATTTCCTGTTTCAAATGCGTGGAGGCATGCCCCTTCGGGGCTATCTACGCCCATGAAGACTGCGACCTGCCCATCAAGTGCGATATGTGCGGCGGCGACCCCGAATGCGTGAAGTACTGCCCGACGGGAGCCCTCAGGCTGATACCGGAGTATGCCCTCGGCGAGACCAAGCGACTTAATAACGTGCTCAGCTATACCCAGATGCGCGAAATAGAGTTCTACGAGAAGGGTGAAAAGAAGACCATCCGCTACGCCGAGATAGGAAAGGAAGAGCTATGAGCATCAAGAGCGGTTATTTCAAGAAACACCTGACCGTAGACCTCACCAAGGGCAGTGCCGAGTACCTGAATCTATCGGACGCTTTCCTGGAAAAGTATATCGGCGGGCGCGGCTTCGGCGCCAAGCTGGTCTGGGACAATCTCAGAAAACATAACTTTAAAATAGACCCTCTGGGCGAGAATAATCTCGTGGTCATTGCCCCCGGCCCCATGACCGGCGTTTACGTGCCGTCGTCGGGTAAAAACTCCTTCGTGGCCATATCGCCGGCCACCGGACTCTACGGCGATTCTTCTATCGGCGGCGGCTTCGGTGTGGAGCTGAGGCAGTCGGGAATCGATGTCCTGTCCATCACGGGTAAAGCACCGGAGCTTTCCGTCCTCTTCATCGATAACCATGAGACAAAAATTATTCCCATGCCGGAACTGAAAGGAAAGACCTCGCTGGAAGCCGAAGGGATTATCCGGGAAAAGCTGGATGTCCAGACAGCGCATATCGCCACTATCGGCCCGGCGGGAGAGAATTTAGTAAAATTCGCCTGCGTCAATGCCGACTGGGGACGCAACGCCGGCCGGACGGGGTTTGGCGCCATCATGGGTTCCAAGAACCTCAAGGCGATTATCGTCCGGGGACATGAGGACCTGCCCGTTCACGATATCAATGGACTGGTGGCAGAGGCAAATAAGGCCTATGACTACCTGAGGGAACACAAGTATTTCAAAATGTGGCAGCAGCAGGGTCTGATGAACGTCATCGATTACGCTAACGAGAAGGGCATCCTGCCGACCTATAACTTCAAGGACACCGTCTTCGCCAGGCACGACCAGATTAACGGCGCGACCATGCTCAACGATTTCAAGATAGGCGACAGCGCCTGTTTCGCCTGCTCCATGTGCTGCGGCAACATCTGCCTCGTCAAGAACGGGAAATATGCCGGAACGGTGGTCGAGGGGCCGGAATACGAGTCCTGCGCCATGCTCGGCTCCAACGTCGGCATTGATGATTTCGCGGCGGTGCTTTCGGGGAACCATCTCTGCGACGAACTGGGTGTTGACACTATTTCCGCGGGCAACCTCGTCGGCGCCATCATCGAAGGCTACGAGAAGGGAATCATATCCCTGGCCGACCTCGACGGACACGACATTACCTGGGGCGATGATGACGCCATTCTCAACCTGATACGCATGATTGCCTACCGCGAGGGTATCGGCGATATCATTGCTGACGGGCCGCGCCGCATTATCGCTAAATGGCCGGAAATGGACAAACTAATCCTTGAAGTAAAGGGACTGGAGCAGTCGGCTTACGATAGCCGCGCCGGTGCTTCTATGGCGCTGGCCTACGCCACCTCGGACATCGGCGCCCACCACACGCGGGCCTGGACTATCGCCCGAGAAATAGAGGAGGGGCAAAGCTGGTCCGACGATGAAAAGGTAAAAACGGTGATATATCACCAGAAGCTGCGCCCCCTGTTCGATATGCTGGGCGTCTGCCGCTTGCCCTGGATAGAGCTCGGCCTTAACGAGAGACGCTACGAGAATTTTTATAAATATGTCACGGGAAACGAGTTGACTTTGGAGCAACTCCTGGTGCTTTCCAACGATGTCTACGACCTGACCCGACTGATAAACGTCCGACTGGGCGTCAGTCGCAAGGACGATAGCCTCCCCTATAAAGTGCATTCCAGTCCTCCTCTTACCGGTCCCAACGCGGGCAAAGTAGTCGACAAGGAATCCTTCCAGAATCTCCTTTCGCTGTACTACCGGGAGCGCGGCTGGGATGAGGACGGCCTGCCGCCGGCCGATACAGAAAAGAAGTTTGAGGACTGAGTTTTTCAGATATTAGGTGCGTCTCTTGTGGTACTGGGAACCTTGTTGATTATCAGGAGTCCCAGAATCAGATTCGTTTTAATCTACTCCTTTCTAACCTCACCCCCTTCCCCCTTCTCTTGTTATCTTTTCCCACCCAAGCCACCCTCGCAGCATCAGCGGCTTATCCCGTAAGATATCCCCACCCCATAAAATGGGAATGCGCAGCGAGAGGGGGTAAGGTCAAAACATAATTCACCTGCAAAGAGGATATGTACCGGAACACCGCTTTGGTGTATAATCATGCCAAAATACCTGAATAGTCCCGTAACGGAGGCTACAACCATGGAACTATCACCGGAAGAGCGACAGAAAATCTACGAGGAAGAGAAAGCAAGAATCGAAGCCAGAGAACAGTTAGAGCAAGAGAAGCGGGGCATGCCCCAGGATACCAGCGTAAATATGGCTCCGAATGTCGCCGGACTGCTCTGCTATATCGGTTGGTGGATAACCGGCCTTATTTTCTTCATCCTGGAGCAGAAAAACAGCTGGATACGCTATCACGCCGCGCAATCCATCGTCGTTTTCGGCACCCTGTTCGTCGCCGGTATGATTCTCGGCTGGATACCCTTCATCGGCACGGTCTTTTCCAGCATCATCGGCATCATCGGGTTCGTCTTGTGGATAGTTCTCATGGTCAAGGCCTACAACGGCGAACGCTACAAAGTACCCTGGGCCGGCGACATCGCCGAGAGAATGGTCACCTCGTCAGGTACTATCCCCGACTATCAAAAGCCCCCGGCCCCTCCTGAAAAGGAAGAAACCCCACCACCGGCAACCCCCGTCGATTTAGACGAACGAATCGAGAAAAAAGTAGACGATTTTTTTAAGAATAAGAGAGAGGGCAGGATTACGGCATCGGCCTTCGCCATCGCCTGGAGCATCATCCTGCTGGTCTTCTTCAATTTCTTTCACGAATACGTGGCCTACTACAATGCCGACACGGTGGGCAACGTGGTCACCTGGACAAGATATCCGTTCTTTACCAGCGAAATTGCCCTGTGGCTGCCGATTCTGACGACCACCCTGGTGATATCAATAATAGGCCATATCGTTCTCATTATTTCGGACAGGAATATACTCCGGCGGGCGATTCATATCATCATCGACGGATTCGGGCTGGCCACGGTCATTACGCTGGCCACCGTTTTCCCTTTCGACTTCGATGTTATACCCAACACCGTAGCCGCCGCGGCCACGCACATCGGTGTCACGGTAGCCCTGATATGTATTGCGGTAGGCCTGGGAATCAGCCTGGTAGTCAGGGTAATCAAGCTGCTGGTAAATATAGCCAAGGCAGCGACGACATCGCAGGAATCCGTTTGAACCTCCATGAACTGACCAGCTGTATCGCTTTCTGAGGGCAGGCCCTCACGCAATCGCCGCAGGCGCGGCAGGCGGATGGTTCCGGCACCGACACGGTACAGGGGGCTTCCTGCAGGAGCAGCTTCGAAGGGCACACCTGCGCCGCAGCGCATATACCGTCCTCACAGGCACCCGGGTGGCACTTATGATAGTCCAGCAATGCTAGTTTCTCGCCATGTGCATATCGTCTTCACCATCTCCTGTTCTTAATAGAAGCCAACGGCTTCAACAACCAGAGCCTCAGGTAGGGAAGGCTAAATTACCACGATTCCCCGTGGAACATTTACTGAAAACCGACGAGAGAACCCGCTGCGGGTCTTTTTCGCCACACGCGGGGCACTCTACGCCGTTATTACCATCGTGGATTCCCCGGAACATCTCGAATTTCTCGCCGCATTTCCGGCACCGGTATTCGTATATCGGCATGCTTATCTCCTTTAAGGAAATTCAAACTCCTGCACTTACAGTGTATCCCGTGAGCGTGCCTGCCGTATGTGATTTTTGTCGCTTTTAAGAATTTGACATTAAACCTGAGTATCTTATATCCTTTTGACTAGCACCACTTTTTAACGATAATAGTGCTATGTTTAACGCAGGAGGCAGCAGTGAAAACGATTAGTGAAGCCGCAAGGGAAACCAGGGTAGCCCGCGAAGCGGATGTTGTCGTCGTCGGCGGTGGCCCCGGTGGCATCGGAGCCGCGGTAGCGGCCGCCAGGAACGGCGCCGATACGGTATTAATCGAGCGATACGGGCACCTGGGAGGTATGGGCACCGGCGGCCTGGTTACGATTATCCCCCTCCTGACGGACATTTACGGTAAACAGCAGATTGTCAGTCTGACCCAGGAATGGATAGACAGACTCGATGTCAGGGACGCCGTGGAATACCCCAAGAAGGAACACTGGGGCTCGACGGATAAGGACATCGTCAGGCATTATTTTAACGAGATTTTCTTCTACGTGCGGCTGGACAGGGTAATCTACTCCGCGATTATCGATGCCGAGATATCCAAGGTCATCCTCAACGACATGGTGGAAGAGTCCGGCGTTAAGACATACCTCCATTCGTGGGGCACCGAGCCCATCATGGAAGGTAATACCTGCAAGGGAGTCATCTTCGAAAGTAAGTCCGGGCGGCAGGCCATACTTGGCAAGGTAGTCATCGACGCTACCGGTGACGGCGACCTGCTGCCGTACGCCGGAATCGAGTTTGAAGACAATATCCCACCGAATTTCCGCATCGCCAACCTGGCCCTGTGCTTCTGGGTCGACGGCGTCGACCTGGCCAGGGTGGAGAACTTCAGGAAGAGCAGCCCCGATAAATTCATGGAACTGGCACGCAAGTGCATGGAGGCGGGCGGCTTCGGCGGCTTTTTCAAGAGCCTCCTTAAAAACCAGGGAGCCATCGCCTGGTTCCACAACCGCTACCCGAACAAGAGCCAGGTGGATGTCGAAGAGCTCACCCGTGTCGAGTTCGAAGGCCGCAAGAAGATGATGATTACCTACGACTTCTTCAAGAAGAATATGCCCGGCTTCGAGAAGAGCTTTATCGTGCTCACCGCACCGCAGCTGGGCACCCGCAGCAGTCGGCGCTTAATCGGGGAATACAAACTGACGCAGAAAGACATGGCGGACAACCAGCCGTTCGAGGATACCATCGCCATCTTCCCGGACCTCGACCGCGGCCAGGAATCGCTGGATCACCCGCTCATGTATATCCCCTACCGCAGCCTGCTACCCAAGAACGTGGACAATTTGCTGGTAGCCTGCCGGGCTTTCTCCTCGGACGAGCATGTCCAGGAGTGGTTCAACCTCATTCCGCACTGCATCGCTTTCGGCGAGGCCGCCGGTACGGCTTCGGCGCTGGCGCTGCAGGCTGGCGTAAGTCCCAAGAAGATGGATATCAAGGCGCTGCAAAAACAGCTGGCCAAGCAGGGCGTCCCGCTACCGGACGTCACAAAGAAAGTAGACTATAAATATTCCGGACCGCCATTGGCCTCTTCCTCTATGTTTTCTCTTGATTAACCCGTAGAAGGAACCAAAGAGAAAAGGCCGAAATAAACCGTTAAGTCAGGGGGTAGGCATTAACTACCCCCTTGAAATTGGAGGTTTATAATGTCAGCCAAACCTTCGGTCAGAACGATTACAGAATCCGCCCGACATATCAAGGTGTTCCGCGAGGCCGACGTCGTAGTGGTAGGCGGTGGCCCCGGCGGTATCGGCTCGGCCATAGCCGCGGCTCGCAGCGGCGCGAAAACAGTGCTCATCGAGAGATACGGCCATTTAGGCGGCATGGCCACCGGCGGCCTGATCAACATCCTGCCGAACCTCAGCGATATCAGCGGCAAGCAGCACCTGTTCGGGCTTAACCAGGAGATAATTGACCGGGTGGATGCTAGGGGCGGAGCTTCCTATCCCAAGAAGGAACACTGGGGCACTACCGATAAAAAGGTGGTTGATTACTATCTGGACGCCAATATCGGCTGGTTCTACGTACGCAAAGACCCTAACCTGGGAGGCCAGGAGAGGGTGCTCTACACCGCCGTCGTCGACCCCGAGATACTCAAGGACGAGCTCAACGACATGGTGCAGGAGGCAGGAGTCGACCTGCTGCTTCATTCCTGGGGCACTCGACCCATCATGGAGGGGGATACGGTCAAGGGCGTCTTCTTCGAAAGCAAGTCGGGTCGACAGGCGATACTGGGCAAAGTCGTCATCGATGCCACCGGGGACGGCGACATATTCGTAGAGGCCGGGGCCGAGTTCGACGGCGAACTGAACAACAAACGCCGGACGGCCTGGCTGGCCTTTACCTTCTGGATGACCGATGTCGATATCAAGAAAGCCGACGATTTCAAAGCATCCCATCCGGAAAAATACACCGAGCTGATGCAGGAGCTCGTGAAACTGGGGGGCTACCCTCGTTATTTCAAAGGTATACTGGAAAACCAGCGCAATGTCATCTGGTACCACGGTTTTCAGCCGCAGCCTGAATCTTCCGACGCCAAGGATGTCGAAGAGCTTACCCGTGTGGATGTGAGAGGCCGAAAGCGGGCCTTAATCACTTGCGAATTTATGAAGAAGCATGTCCCCGGATTTGAGAATAGCTTCATTATGCAGACCGCCCCGCAGTTGGGTCTCCAGGGCGGCCGGCGTGTCATCGGGGAATACATACTTTCCGATAAAGACATGGAGTCGGACGAGGTCTTCGAGGATACGGTAGTCGTGCTGGCGAATAACGACAACGGCGAAATATCCGCCAAACACCCCACCATCTGTATCCCCTACCGCTGTCTGGTGCCAGAGAAGGTGGAAGGACTGCTCGTCGCCTGCCGGGCTTTCTCCTCATCGGATAGTGTCAACCAGCATTTCAACATCATTCCGCCCTGTATAGCCTACGGCCAGGCGGCAGGTACAGCCGCGGCCATGGCAGTCGATGCCGGTGTCCAGCCCCGGAAGGTTGACTATAAAGCCCTTCACAAGAACCTGGTCAAGCAGGGCGTTAAACTACCGGATATTAAATAGATATTATTTAGCAACTGGGGTTTAATTCTACCTCACCCCCTTTGTCCCCCTCTCCAAACAGTAAGATTAGATAAAACCTTCAATAGTCTTGTTTGGAGAGGGGGAGATTTATTTAGAGGGGGCTGCGCCCCCTCTCGCTACGCACTCCCCTTTTGGGGTGGCGAGGCATTTTTTAAGGGCTAAGCCAAGGATGATACAGGGCGGCTTGGGTGGGAAAAGATATCAAAGAAAAGTCCGGCAGAGCATAAATCTAAGGTTCTTCTGCCAGACTTACTATTTACTATTATTTAATTCAACGAAAGCTTACCGTTTTGCCGAAGCGCCCTTGAGTG
The DNA here is from genome assembly GCA_034430675.1 of Dehalococcoidales bacterium. Classification (GTDB taxonomy): domain Bacteria; phylum Chloroflexota; class Dehalococcoidia; order Dehalococcoidales; family RBG-16-60-22; genus JAFGPF01. The sequence continues at coordinate 4,246 of DAOUEB010000031.1, read as the reverse complement.
CCTTCCTGACTTCCTCATAACCCAGGTCGAAAGCCTTGATGTTAATTTCGCCGACCTTCGCCTTGAAACGAGACAGTATCGCCTCTTTAGCAGTCTCCTCCGTTATCGGCATGAGGCCGGTGCCGAACAAAGCGCCGAGCATAACGACATTAGCGGCCTGTAAACTGCCGGCCTGCCGGGCAATCCCGCTCGCGTCCATGCTAATTACACGGTCGGTGACCTCGTGGAGCTTGTCCACTATTTCTTCCCGGTCGGGATATCCGCTCTGGCCGAGATAGACGGTATACGGCAGAACGGTGGTCGTATTGAGCACGACCACGCTGTTTCCGGCAAGATAGTGTATATTCCTGAGCGCTTCCGAAGGCTCCACGGCAATAAGGACATCGCACTTGCCTTCCGGCGTCATCGGGGCGATAACATCACCCCCCAGCCGGAGATTGCTGAATACGGAACCTCCCCGCTGGGCCATCCCCAGTACCTCCGAACCTTTCACCGCCACCCCACCTATCACCGCTGCGTTGCCCAGCAGCTCGGACACCAGGATAACACCCTGACCGCCGACCCCGCATATGATTATGTTAATCTCTTTCTTTATGGCCATCTTACGCTCCTGATTTTATTGCGTCGTGCGGGCAGACCTGGGCGCAGACCCCGCAGCCGGGACACTGGGTATCATCTATCATCACCTTGCCATTATCCGTGATAAGGGCCGGGCAGGCGAGCAAATCAATACATATCCGGCAGTCGCAGGAGAGGCAGCGCTTTGCCTCTCTAATCGCCTCTTCCCGGCTCAAGCCAAGCTCGACTTCCTTGAAATTACCCTTCCTCTGCGCTACGGGAAGCGCCAGCACATCCGACCTCGCCTCTTTAGCGAGGCCCCAGGTATCCACGATTAATTTACTTTCGGAAACGGCCTCGCCTTCACGGCCGGTATCGAGCGGCTCTCCCTTGAGATACCTATCGATGGATATGGCCGCCTTTCTGCCCGCCGCCAGTGCCTGGATGACCGTAGCCGCCCCGGTGACGGTATCGCCGCCGGCAAAGACGCCTCTAACACCGGTCTCCAGCGTTACGGGGTCGGCTTTTATTAAACCATCGGCAATGGCGGAGGCCATATCGCCGGTCATAAAATCGAGGTCGGGCGATTCGCCGACGGCGGCGATTATCAGGCCGGTATCGATAACAAACTCCGAACCTTTAACCGGCACCGGCCGGCGTCTCCCGCCCTCATCGGGTTCTCCCAGTTTCATCTTGACACACTCAAATCCGGTCACTTTACCGGCTTTAGCAACCACTTTATTCGGGCCGGACAGCAGCGTGAGCTTCACGCCTTCATGCTCGGCCTCGGCAACTTCCTCAGCGATGGCCGGCATCTCGTTGCGGGAACGGCGGTAGACGATATTCACGTCCTTAAAGCCAAGTCGTACGCAGGTGCGGGCGCAGTCGATGGCCACATTGCCGCCACCCACGACCACCACTTTATCCTGAACCGGCACTTCCTCTCCCATATTTACTTTATAGAGAAACTCGATGCCGTCGGTAACACCGCTGATTTTTTCGTTCTCAACACCGAGACTTCTCCCTTTATGGACGCCGACGGCGATAAAGACAGCGTCATAGTCCTTCTTCAAATCCGAGAGTGGTACGTCCCGGCCGACCCTGGTATTGAGCTTGATTTCCACGCCCAGCTTCCGGATGATATCCGTCTCTTCGCTGAGAATATCCCCGGGCAGGCGGAACTCGGGGATGCCCACCGCCATCATGCCGCCCAGCTTCGGCAGAGCTTCAAAAATGGTCACTTTATAGCCGGCCTTCCGCAGGTCGTAAGCGGCCATGATACCGGCCGGTCCGCCGCCGACCACCGCCACCTTCCCTTTCTTTTCGGCGGCAATCGAGTAATCCTCGCTATACTTACCGTAGTCGGAAGCCGCCCGCTTGAGAGCGTTGATGGCTACAGCTTCCTCGACCTCGGAACGCTTGCACTTGGCTTCGCAGGGTCGGGTGCAAATCCTCCCGATGATGGCGGGGAAGGGCAGCGTCTGCTTGATTAAGGCCAGCGCTTCGTCGAACTTGCCCTCTTTTATCAGGCCGATATAGCCCCGGATATCGATATGCAGGGGGCAGGTGGCCTGGCAGTAAGGCGGACTGCCGGCCAGGCATTTCTCGGGGTCGACCTCATAAGGAACGACCTTTTCGCCCGCTTTTCTCTTTTCCCTGACATCCAGTATGCTACACAGCCGGCGGGCGACGACGAGCGAAGGCCCCTCGTACGCGATGGCTTTCTCCATAATGTCAATCAGCTTGGGGAGGTCGAAGGCGTCAACGGCCTCGACGAATTTCACGCCGCTGGCCCTGGCGATATCTTCAATCTTGATATCGAGGGTTTCATCACCGGTGGCACCGGGGTGCGGCTGAAAGCCGGTCATACCGGTGGTCGAGTTGTCCAGGACGACCATGGTCACATTCGACTTATTATAAACAGCGTTAATCATCGGGGGAATGCCGGAATGGAAAAAGGTAGAATCGCCGAGATGGGCCACTACCGGGGCATCAACAACATGCGCAAAACCATTGCCAAGTCCGAAAGCGCCTCCCATGCAGATAGCAACATCGTCGGCATTCAGCGGAGGGTTAGCCCCGAGGGCGTAACAGCCGATATCACCCGTCTTTACCGGCTCTTTGCCGGTCTCCTGCTCGTACCGCCGGCAAGCGATATTGATAGCGTAGAGTGACGCCCGGTGCGGGCAACCCGCACACATGGTCGGGGGACGCAGCGGTAATAGCTCCGCCGTCTCGGCCCTGATTTTGTCAATCTGGGCAAAATCTATCGGGGGCTTTACCCGCATCAACTTGCAGAGCGCCTCGGACACCTGGCGCGTCGAAAGCTCCCCTACCAGCGACAGCAGGTCCTTGCCGTGAATTTTCACGCGGATATCCTCATCCTTGGCGACGACCTTGACAGCGTCCTCGACGAACGGTTCCAGCTCTTCCACCACCAGCACCTCCGGCACCGACTTCAGTAATTGCTTGGTCAGTTCGGCGGGCAACGGGTAAGGCGTGCCGATTTTCAGAAGAGAGACTTTATCTTCAAGACCCAGCCACTGAATGGCCTCCAGGGCATAGCCGTAAGAGATACCGCTGGTTATTACGCCCAGCTTAGCTCCGTCTTTGAGCGTTAGATGATTATAGGGTAGCTTGTCGACGGCCTCCTTTATTTTAGCCATCCTCTGCACGACCAGCCGGCGGTTGTTCCTGAAATTAGCCGGCAGGCAGACCAGCCGGACGGGGTCTTTGACGAATTTCCCTTTTCGCTTATCCCTGGCTATTCCACCAAAGACAACGTCGCTGCGGGCATGGCCGATGCGGGTCACCGAGCGCAGCATTAACATCTGGCCAAACTCCTCGGAAAGGCGGAAGGCGTCGGCCATCATGTCCTTGGCTTCCTGGGCGGAGGCGGGCTCCAGCACCGGTATGTAAGCCTGCCGGGCGATATAGCGGTTGTCCTGCTCGTTCTGGGAGCTCCACTGGCCGGGGTCGTCGGCGGAAATCAGCACCAGCCCCCCCAGTCCCATATAGCTGGCCGACATCAGCGGGTCATGGGCTACATTTACGCCCACGTGCTTCATAATAGCTAAAGATTTCAGTCCGCTAATAGCTGCCGCCATGGCTACTTCCATGGCCACCTTCTCATTGACGGACCACTCGGCGTACATGCCCAGTTCGTCGGCGATTTCCACGAGAGCCGTGGTAATTTCGCTGGAAGGCGTGCCGGGGTAAGACGCCACGACCTGAACACCGGCCTCGATAGCCCCCCGGGCGATGGCCTCGTTGCCGAGCATGAAAAGCCGGGCGCCGGGGGCATCGGAGGTTATCTTTATTTCAGCTACTTTATTCAATAGAATCCTCCTCATCCAGGGAATCCGTCACGATTCTCTTCAGGTAATTGATTGATAGACCAGAATTACAGACAGCAGAAACGAAGATACTTTCTTACTTAATTCTACACTTTCACAGACATATTTGACAAACGAACTGAGAGTAATGACAGGCAAACACAACAACGGCTCCCCTAAAACATCAGCACGTTGCGGATCACCTCGCCCTGCTCCGAGGACTCAAAAGCCTCGTTAATCTGCTCAAATGGATAATGCCCGGAAACAAGTTCATCCAGCTTGAGCCGCCCTATCTTATATAGTTCAATCAGGCGGGGAATATCTATCCTGAGCCGGACGGCTCCCATGGCGCT
>DAOUEB010000030.1:0-24838 GCA_034430675.1 Dehalococcoidales bacterium | reverse complement strand
AGTCCGGCCACCGTGATGAAGCAGAGGACGAGGGACAGGGCGGCGCGGAAAACGTTGCGCAGGAATATCACGCCCAGGGCCGCGATTACGGCGACCACCGCCATTATCCAGAATGCAGCAGCCAGTCCCATTATTTCCTCTTCTCCACGATTTTATCTATGAGCAGGGTCTGCTCGGGCAATTTTTCGGCAACTTCAGGGTGGAAATACCCGCTGGCGGGCCTCTCTGGCGACTCCAGCAGCTCGTCGTCGGCCTGGACCAGGTCGCCGCGCCGGTATTTCGCTCTTTCGAAGGAGTAGCCCATGAACAGAGCATCGTAGGGGCAGGCCTCAACGCACAGGCCGCACTGGATGCAGTAGCCGGTGTCGACGCGGTATGTCTCCACCTCGTATTTATTGTCCGCCAGGTTGGTGGAGGTAACGATTTCGATGGCGCCCTGGGGGCAGGTCTTGGCACAGGTAGCGCAGCCGGTGCACTTCTCACGATTCCAGATAAGCTCGTTGCCGCGTGTCCGGCGCGAAATATTCAACCGCTGCTCCGGGAACTGGCTTACCGTCGGGTGACGCAGCAGGTGCTGGATGGTCACCGTCATGCCCTTGATTAAACCGATGCCATAGCGTTCAAACTTCAAGTCGGCCCCATCCTAACTTAAAAAATTTCGACCATGAAACAACCAGTATCACCATGATGGCAATATTGATAATGATTAATACCCAGGGTAACGCATCCGGCCAGACGAGGACCTGAATGGCGGTAACGAACAGGTTTATCAGCGCCAGCGGGAAGAGGAACTTCCAGGCCAGGGCCATTAGCTGGTCGATGCGCACACGCGGGAAGGTACTCCTCGTCCAGACCATTAAAAAGAAGACAACGAATATCTTGACTATAACCCACAGCCACGGCGGCAGTAACGGGCCTCTCCAGCCGCCAAGGAAGAGCGTGGTGATAATAGCGGAGATGGCGATGGCCTCGGCGTACTCCACCAGATAGAACATGGCGAATTTCATGCCGGAATACTCGGTGTGGAAGCCGGCGACAAGCTCCTGGTCAGCCTCCATAAGGTCGAAGGGGCTACGGTTAATCTCGGCGCAGCCGGCAGCGAAGAAGATGAGAAAGCCCAGGGGTTGGAACAGGATGAAGGGGATGTCCTGGGACAGCACAATCTGGTTCATGGATAGCGAGCCGGCAACCAGCACCACGCCAATAATGGCCAGTACCAGCGGCATCTCGTAGCTGACCACGGCGGCGACATTACGCATGGCGCCAAGCAGCGAATACTTGTTGCTGGAGCCCCACCCCGCCATGAAGACGCCTACCGTGGCGACGGAGCTGATAGCCACCACGTAAAGTATGCCGATATTAAGGTCGGCCAGCAGTGCTCCGTTTTGGAACGGTACCACGGCGAAAATCATCAATACCGGCGCAAAAGCAATCACCGGCGCCAGCCAGTGGACTATTTTGTCGGCTTTGTCCGGCACAATGTTCTCTTTGAGCAAGACCTTGATAGCATCTGCCACCGGCTGGAGCAGGCCGAAGGGACCGACGCGGTTGGGGCCGAGTCGCGACTGCATGCGGCCCAGTCCCCGGCGCTCGACATAAATAACACCCATAACCATGATTAGAGTGAAGGTGATAAGAACAACGGTAAAGAACAGCCAGTGCCACCAGTAGCCGCCGGGCCAGTCCGGAGGTACTACCTGCATGGGCAACTGGTTCTGAACTATAAAATCAACTGTCGCCACTATCTGTCAACCTCGCCCATAGTAATATCAATACTGCCGAAAATGGCAATAAGGTCGGCCACCTTCCATCCTTTGACCATTTCGCGTAACGCGGTCAGGTTTATCAGGCTGGTGGGCCGTATGTGGCATCGGTAGGGGGCGATGGAGTTGTCCGATACCAGATAATAGCCGAGTTCGCCTTTGGGCGCCTCAATATGGGCATACGCCTCACCTTTGGGAGGACGAATGAGGTGAGGCACGTCAGCCCTGACGGGTCCGGCGGGTATATCGTTCATGGCCTGCTTGATAATACGCAGGCTCTGGCGCATCTCCTCTATTCTCACGCGATAGCGGTCGTAGCAGTCACCGGCCTCGCCCTGCGGGATATCGAACTCGAAGCGGTCATAGATAGAGTAGGGGTCGGCCTTGCGCAGGTCCCAGTTGACGCCGCTGCCGCGGGCCACCGGACCGCTGATGCCGCAGTTGATGGCTGTTTCCCTGGGCAGGACGCCGACGCCCTTGGTGCGCGCCAGCAGTATCTCATTCTGCTTGAGCAGGACGTCATATTCGTCAACCCAGCGAGGCAGCTGTTCAACCAGTCTCTTCAGCGCCGGCAGGAATTCATCGGGGATGTCCTGGCTGACGCCGCCGATTCTCATGTAGTTATAGGTAAGTCGCTGGCCGCAAGCCATGTCGAAGAGGTCTACGATTTTTTCTCTCTCGCGGAAGGCGTACATGAAGGGGGTATAGTAAGCGCCGGTATCGTTGAGGAAAGAGCCGACGGCAATACAGTGGTTGGCCAGGCGCTGCAGTTCTGCCATGATGACACGCAGGTATTCGGCTCGCTCCGGCACCTTTATCCCCGCCAGCTTCTCCACGGCCAGGCAGTAACCCAGGTTGTTGCTCATCGGCGAGATATAGTCCAGTCGGTCGGTGAGCGGGATAAAGCCGGAATAAGTCCTTTCCTCGGCCAGTTTCTCGATGCCACGGTGCAGGTAGCCCACGACCGGCTCGATGTCAAGTATGACCTCGCCGTCAAGGGTAGCCCTCATGCGGTACACGCCGTGAGTGCTCGGGTGCACCGGCCCGAAATTGAGCACGAATGGCTCGGTCTTGAGTGTCATCATTTCGGTTGTGGTCACTATAGATAATCCTTTCGTAAGGGGTGCCCCTGGAACCCTTCCCAGAGGAAGAGGCGCTTCAGATTCGGATGGCCTTCAAATTTTATGCCCATGAGGTCGTAAATCTCGCGTTCCTGGAAGTCAGCCGACTGCCACAGGCCGACCACCGAAGGTACCGCCGGGTTCTCCCGGCCGTAGCACCTAGATTTGATAATAACGGAGTGGTTATGTTTCAGTGATGTCAGCTGATAAACGACTTCAAAATAGCTGTAGTAATCGACGGCGGTAATGTAATTAAGATAGTCAAATGCGAGGCTCCCGGTATCCTTAAGATACCCGGCCACCGCCAGTAGAGAATCGCTCTTCACCACCAGGCTGTCCTGGCCGGTTTCTTCGACACTGCCCGGGAATTTTTCTTCGAGCTGGCTGGCAATGTCTTTGCCGGAGAGGGCTACCGTCATTCCTTTTTACCTCTCTGTAGCATCTGCGGGAGGTCCGGTATCGGATGCTCTTTAGCTATCTTCTTCTGCAGCATCTGCACGCCGTAGATAAGGGCTTCGGGGCGAGGCGGGCAACCGGGTACGTAAACATCGACCGGGATTATCTTGTTGTATCCCGGCACCACGTTGTAAGACGAGCGGAAAATGCCGCCGCTGATGGCGCAGGCACCCATGGCAATGACCCATTTCGGCTCGGGCATCTGGTTATAAATCCGCCGGACAACGGGTGCCATCTTCCAGGTAAGGGTGCCGGCGGTAATCATCAGGTCGGCCTGGCGGGGCGAAGCCCGCAGAATTTCCATGCCGAAGCGGGACATGTCAAAGCGGGGGCCTTCGGCGGCAATAAACTCAAAGGCACAGCAGGCGGGGAAGCATATCGCCGTCCACAGTGAAGAACGCCGCGCCCAGTTCAGTAGGGCATCTACCGAAGACAGCATGATACTTCGCTTGACTTCTTCGTCCAGCCAGGCATCGGGGTCGGGGATGCTCTCCCTGGCACCCGCCTTCACCTCTTCGATTAGCTGACCTTCTTGCTGGTCCAGTTCCGAAGATGTATAGATATACTCTCTATCGCTGCTTACTTCCATTCAAGGACCTTCTTCTTCCAGGCGTAGATGTAGCCGATAAGCACTATGAAAACAAGTATCAACACGACAAAGAAGCTGAAAAGTCCCAGTTGTCTGAGTTGCGCCGCCCATGGGTAGAGAAAAACAACCAGGACATCGAGGGCTAAAAAGACAAGGGCGTAGAAATAATAGTGGAAGTTGAACTGCACCCAGGTCTTCCCGATGGTCTCCATGCCGCATTCGAAGATGGAATTCTTGATGGGGTTGGGATTGTTGGGCACGATTTTAAGATATCTGAGGACAATAGGAGTAACTACCATTACAAGGGAGAAAAGGACGACGATGATGAAAAACAGTCCGATTAATCCGTAGTTCGCTAGCAACTGGTCCCCTGACTATCTGTATCGCTCATTTAACGTTTGCGTACTCGTAGTACTATATACTAGGATACAGGGATTTTGACACTTCGGTAGTATACCACAAAATTTTTATAAAAAGCAATACCGCAACAGCCGTGTTTTTCACGATTGGTTATGCCCACAGATTACTTGAGCTTGTACTTCTTCGCCAGCGCTTCCAGGCCGGGCATCGAGCACTCCAGCGTACGGTCGTCGACGCAGTACACCAGCCGGAAGTAGCCGGGTGTGCCGAAGGCCACGCCGGGCACCGACAGCACGCGGTGCTCCTGCTGAAGCTCGTGCACGAAAGCGACATCGTCCTCAATGGGGCACTTGGGGAAGATATAGAAAGCCCCCTGCGGTTTATTTACCTTATAGCCCATTCTCGCCAGGTTACCGTAGATGAAATCCCGGTGGCGCTGATACTCGGAGACGTTGATGGTCACATCCTGGAGGCGCCGCACCACGTTCTGCATGAAGGCCGGGGCATTGATGAAACCGAGCACGCGGGTACAGAAGACGAAGCCCGTTATCATCTCGTCGTGATGCGAGCTTTCCGGGTGCAGGGCGACATATCCGATGCGCTCACCGGGTATGGACAGGTCCTTGGAGTGCGAGGTGGCGATGATACTGTGCCGGTGAGCGTTCAACGGCGAGGGAAATTTCAGCCCGTCGTAAATAATTTTCTTGTACGGCTCATCGCTGACGATGAATATTTCCGTTCCGAATTCGGCTTCTTTTTTCCGAAGTATCTCGCCCATACGGCGCATAAGATTCTCATCGTAAACAACGCCGGTGGGATTGTTGGGCGAATTGATGAGTACCGCCTTCGTTCGGGGGCCGATGCTCTTCTCAAGCTCATCCAGTCGGGGCATGAAGCCTTCGTCGGTGGGTACGAGCTTAACGACGCCGTCGTGATTCTCCACGTAATTAAAGTAGTCGACGAACCAGGGGAGAAAAAGTATCACCTCGTCTCCCGGGTCGAGAATCGTCTTGAATGCCACGTTAATGGCCCCCGCCGCCCCTACGGCCATGACAACGTCCTTCTCGGTGAGCTTGATGCCCGTTTCGCGCGTCAGCTGTTCGGCTACGGCGGCCCTGGTGGCGGGGTAGCCGGCATTCTCCATGTAGCCGTGCATCCTTGGGAACGGGTTCTCCACCAGGCGTCTCAGTTCACGTTTGAACTCGGGCGGCGGCTCCATGACAGGGTTGCCCAGCGAAAGGTCGAAGACATTCTCCTCGCCGTGTTTCTTTTTCATGGCGATGCCTTCTTCGAACATCCGCCTTATCCACGACCCCAGCTCCATACCCTTTTTAACTCTTGCCGATACGGACACTTTCTATTTCCTTTCTGCCTTTTTCGAAGGCAGTCAGATTGATTTCACGGATGTTCTCCGGCAAACGCCGGGCTATGCTCTCCTTCCAGGTCTCCACCTCAAGCGGTGCGAACACTGAAAAACACCCGAGCATGAATATATTGAGCACTCTGACATTGCCCAGTTCCTTGGCCTGCCCGGTACCATCCACCAGGTAGACCTGGTCGGTCTGCCTTTTCAGGGCCGCGGCAATCTCGTCATTGGTGGGGTACTTCTCCTGCCCCAGGCTGACCGATAGCGGCGGCTGTTCGTAATTATTGACGATGGCTATCCCGCCGGGTCGGAGATAATGGCTCCACCGGGCCGCCTCCAGCTTTTCGAAGGCAAGGAGCAGGTCAACGCTGCCGTCTTTGATTAACGGCGACCAGACTTTCGGCGCCAGGCGCACGTGGCTGAGGACGCTGCCGCCGCGCTGGGCCATTCCCAGCGTATCCGTTTTCTTAACATCGAAGCCGGCCGCCAGGGATGTCTCGCCGATGATGTCGCTGGCCAGGACAACCCCCTGGCCGCCCACTCCGGTTACCAGTAAGTCTATTTTCTCCATTTTATTACCGTTACTCATGCAGAAATCGCCTTCTGAGGGCATAATTGTTCGCAGATAGTACAGATGTCGCCGGCACAGAGCGTCGGTTCGATGAATACCTGTCCGTCGACGCTCTGGATAGCCGGGCAGCCGAGGCCGAGGCAGTAATTGCACTGGGAGCACTTTTCGATATCAACCTTTCTGGGGTTGGCGCGCTTCCTGATAAGCATGGCGCATGAGCCGCGCACGATGATTACGGAGACCTCCGGCCTTTCCAGCGAGTCCCTGACTCCCGCCCTCAGAGCCTTCAAATCGAAGGCGTCGACTACCTTGACATCCCTGACGCCGATACCCCTGGCCAGGCTCTCGATATCCACGGCGCAGGTCTCCCTGCCCTGGGCGGAGATACCCGTGCCGGGGTGCTCCTGGTGACCCGTCATCGCCGTGGTGCGGTTATCCAGTACTAATATAGTGATATGGCCGTCATTATATACAGCGTCCACCAGCCCGGTAATGCCGGAATGCATGAAGGTTGAGTCGCCGATGACGGCCACCACCTTGCTCTTGACGCCGGCCCTCTCCATGCCCAGCGCCTGCCCGATACCGGCGCCCATGCAGGCGGTAGTATCCAGGACACTGAGCGGCGGGTAAGCACCCAGTGTGTAGCAGCCGATATCGCCGGTAACAATCAGTTTCGGCTCCTGTGGCCCATTGTTTTTCGAAGCCGCCAGTTTGGAGCGCTGCCCGATACTGTTCAGGACGAAGTAAATGCCGGTATGGGGACAGCCCGGACAGAGCAGGGGAGGGCGGCGGGGTAGTCCCGAAGCCGGAGGCAGGACCTTCCCGGTTTCGGAATCAGGCAGCAGCCCGGCAACTTTGCTGCTTTCGGTAACGATTCGTGTATTCAGTTCCCCCACCAGGGGAATGAACTCCTTGCCGGTGACCTCTATACCCATTGCCTGGATATTCTCTTGGAGAAACGGGTCGAGCTCTTCGACAACGATGAGCTTGTCAACCTGGTCGGCGAATGCTTTTATCATTTTCTCGGGGAGGGGATAGCTCATCCCCAGCTTGAGGAAGGATGCTTCCGGAAAGACCTCGCGCGCGTACTGGTAGGCGACGCCGCCGGTCACGATGCCGAGGTCGCGCTTGCCCCACGTTATTTGATTCAGGGGGAACGTTTCAGTATACTCCCTCAGCTTGAGCAGTCGTTTCTCCATCAGAGCGTGCCGGGGCAGGGCATTGACCGGCAGCATGATGTATTTCTGCTGGTTAAAATGAAAAGTCGGTTGCGGGTTTTTGACCACGCGTTTTCGCTTGACGTCCACCACCGACTTGGAATGAGAGGTGCGGGTGGTGGTGCGCAGCATTACCGGCGTATCGAACTCCTCGCTGATATCGAAGGCATAACCCATGAGGTCGTAGGCGTCCTGGCTATCGGTCGGCTCCAGCATCGGTATCTTGGCCATCCTGGCGTAGTGCCGGTTGTCCTGCTCGTTCTGGGAGCTGTGTATCTGTGGGTCGTCGGCGCAGACCACCACCAGCCCGCCGATGATACCGGTGTAGGATGCCGCCATGAAGGGGTCGCTGGCCACGTTGAGTCCAACGTGCTTCATGGACGCCATGGCGCGGGCTCCCGTGTAGGCGGCCCCCATGGCCACCTCCATGGCCACCTTTTCGTTGGTGGACCACTCGGCGTAGATGTCCTTGAAGCGCGCCAGGTTCTCCAGTATCTCGGTACTGGGGGTGCCGGGGTACGCGGTGGCTACCTGCACGCCGGAATGGTAGGCTCCCAGCGCCAGTGCCTCATTGCCGGATAGTAGTTGCAAAGTTTTTTCCATCTTTATACACGCAATACAATAACATTATACCATAAAATTTATGAAAAACAATAGAACATTGGCGAAAAAGTGCGCATCGCCATATTTTAAATATAAACTATGTTTCAATTTTACCATACATTGTAGCCGGAGGACAATTACCGGTGCCCTGTTGACAGCTATTTTCTACTGTGTTACACTGCTAACTGAAAACGATTTTCATTTAGTAGTCTGGATATGGTTTATACCGAGAAGAAAATTGAAAACGAACTGAGAAAGCGTGGCTATAAGATAACCCCGCAGCGCCGCACTATTATCAACGTCATTATGCATAGTCGCGAGCACCTCACCCCGGCGGAAATTTATGAGAGGATACGCCAGGAGCACCCCGGCATCGGGCTGGTGACTATTTATCGCACGCTTGAGATACTTGCCAGACTCGGTCTCATCTGTGAAATGCACGCCGGGGGGAACTGCCGCAGCTATTTGATGAGGCGGCCTTCGGGGCATCACCATCACCTGATTTGCTCCGACTGCGGTACCGTGATTGATTTTACCGATTGCGACCTCGGGGAACTTGAACGCCGGCTTTCGAAGGAGACCAGCTTTAAGATAAACAGCCACCTCCTTGAGTTTGTGGGACAATGCCGGAAATGCCGGGAAAAAACTGTGGCAGGGTAATGGAACCATTCTTTAACGTAGGGCCTTTGACCATCGGTCTATATGGCTTAATGATTATACTGGGTGTTATTGCAACGCTTGTGGTTGCCACCATCGAGGCTAGAAGGCGGGGGGAGCTATCAGGGCATGTCCTTAACATGGCCCTTATCGTTATTCCCCTCGGAGTTATTGGCGCCCGTCTCTACCACGTTATCGACAAGTGGGAATATTACAGCCAGAATCTTGCCTTGATAATTGGTGGTCGTGGATTGGGGATTTTTGGTGCTGTTATCGGGGGCGCTCTTGGTGTCATTATCTATACTAGGTGGGGAAAAATTAGTACTCTGCGCTGGATGGATATAGTTGCCCCAGGTCTTATCCTGGCACAGGCTATCGGCAGATGGGGTAATTTCTTCAATCAAGAGCTATACGGTTATCCTACTAACCTTCCCTGGGCTATATATATAGACCCTGCTCAACGTCTGCCTGGTTATGAAGCCTACAGTCACTTCCACCCTCTTTTCCTTTATGAATCCATATGGAATTTCATCGGCTTCCTTCTCCTTATGCTTATGGGGCGGAAGCTCAAGCATAAGCTTTTTAATGGTGATATATTCTTATCCTATATCGTATATTACAGTGTCGGGAGGTTTTTCCTTGAAGGGCTTAAAATTGATGTGTGGACTATTTCTGGCATTCCTACCGCACGGTGGATAACCGGCATAGCAATTATTGGCTCTCTTTTATTAATGGTTTATCGGAGATATCGACTCCGGCACGCGACTTGATTGGTCTATCTCTTGCCTTCGGCTTGGCCTTATAAAAAATAAAATATAGGTAAAATAGTAATGCTTAAACGTATTGGTCTGGAACTGGTGCACCATGCCCCCTTTACCGCCATGGGGGCTGTGGCTGGCATTATCGTCATGGTTATAATTTACTTTTCCAATGCCCCCAGAGAAATATCGAACTCGCTTTTTTATACCCTCCATCCGCTCCACGTCGTCTTAAGTGCGCTGGTGACTGCCTCCATGTACCGAATGCATAATACGAAGGTTAAGCTCTGGGCGACAATTCTTATTGGCTACACGGGCTCCATCGGCATAGCCACGTTGAGTGATGTTGTTATCCCGTATCTGGGTGGAGGTATGCTGAATATCCCTATGGAGTTCCATTTGCCTTTCATCGAGACCGCGAAAATGCCCTTCGTCGGTATTCAAAAATGGATAATTGTCAATGCTGCTGCTGTTATCGGCATTGCCATTGCCATCTGGAAACCCAATACCAGGTTCCCGCACATGGGTCATGTGCTGCTGAGCACCTGGGCATCTCTATTTTGCTTCATCGCCTTCGGGATTGCCGACTGGATTCCTCTGCTTCCCTTTATTTTCCTGTTCCTCTTCCTTTCAGTGTGGCTCCCCTGCTGCATCAGCGACATCGTCTTTCCCCTTTTATGGGTACCGGGAGAGTCCTCTCACGAGCATACCCACCATTGAGTAATAGCCGGCAAGTACCCTATACTTCATATAAGGGTTATGAAGCGTTATCTAAAGTTACTGGCGCTGGTTCTGGTACTGGCGGTAATGGCTGTATCTGCAAGCTGCCGGAGTCCTAGCCAGGAAAGTGATGGCCGGGACAGGGCAGCCATCGTTGACCAGCTCTATATCCTTGAGTCGAATCCGTCATTTATTACCGAGGCGACCCGCCTTCTGGAGTCTTACGGCTTTACGGTTGACCTGTGGCAGGGCAATGATATTACCGTCGATTTTTATCGGGGGCTACCCTCGCTCGACTATAAATTTATCATTCTCAGGGTCCATTCGGGGCTGCTGCTGAGTCTGGAGGAAGGGGAGGTCAAGCCGCTGCCGACAACCTACCTGTTCACGGCAGAAAACTATACCACGACCAGGTACGTCACCGAGCAGCTGACCGATAAAGTGTCCAATGCTATGATGATGGAGAATTTTCCGCTGGTTTTTGCGGTCAACTCCGCGTTTATGGAAGATGCTAAAGGTGAATTTAATAATACCGTCGTCCTGGCGATGGGGTGCGAGAGCTATTGCTATGATGATATGCCGGAGGTCTTTGTGGAGAAGGGTGCTTCGGCGTACCTGGGCTGGAGTACCGTGGTCAGCCTGGAATATGTGGACATGGTCATGCTGGACCTCCTCGGCAACCTGTGTACCGGGAACGTGACCCTGGCTCAGGGAATTTCCAGAACAATGGACGACCTCGGGTACGACCCGTACTTCGATGCCTACCTGAAATACTACCCGGCCGAGAGCGGTGACAGGACGGTGAGAGAACTCATCAGGTGATAAGGTCTCTCCGGTCTGTAAAGCTTCCCGCAGGTATGGTTACGCCGCAATCATACCTGCCCCACGGTACACTGGTATCCCCCAAAATCGTTATGTTACTATATTGAATGTATGAATGAACAGTGGTATAACCTGAGCCCGGACGAAGCTCTGCAGGTGCTTAACTCCAAACGCGCCGGGCTGGAAGCGGCTGAGGCCGGTTCGCGGCTGCTGCGGTACGGACCTAATCAGCTCCAGGGCAGGAAGAAGACCCCGCCGGTGCTGGTTTTCCTCAGGCAGTTCCTCAGTCCCCTTATCTACGTACTCCTTGTTGCCGTGGCAATCTCGTTTATCGTCGGGCATTTCATGGACGCCTGGGTAATACTCGGCGTACTTATTTTGAATGCCATCATCGGATTTATGCAGGAAACGCGGTCGGAGAAGGCTATGGAAGCCCTTATCCGGATGGCGGCGCCACAGGCCACGGTACGCCGCAACGGCAGTGTCAGAAACATACCCGCCCGCGAAATCGTGCCCGGCGATATTTTGCTCTTTGAGTCCGGAGATAAAGTGCCGGCCGACGCCAGGCTCATCGAAGCCTCCAACCTGAAAGTAAACGAAGCCACGCTTACCGGCGAGTCGGTGCCGGTGGATAAACATACCCGGCCTCTTCCGGGAGAACTATCCGTGTCCGAGCGGAAGAATATGGTATTTATGGGGACGGTCGTTACCTATGGCCGGGCTATCGCCGTGGTCGTGAAAACCGGCATGACTACCGAGATAGGCAAGATTGCCATCGGCATCCAGGAAGTCAAGCCGGAAAAAACTCCGCTGCAAAAAAGCATCAGCAAGCTGAGCCGGTATATTATCGGCCTTTTCCTCGGCATCTGCGTCCTGCTGGTAGCCGTCGGGCTTATCAAGGGGATGGAGTGGATGGAAGTGTTCCTGCTGGCGGTCGCTGCGGCTGTTTCGGCGATACCGGAAGGACTGCCGGCGGTGGTCACCGTGGTCCTGGCTATGGGCATGAGGATTATGGCGCGCCGTAACGCTGTTATCCGCAAACTGGTGGCGGTGGAGACGCTGGGGTCGGCCACGGTTATCTGCTCGGACAAGACCGGAACGCTGACTTTAAACCAGATGACGGTACGGCGGATTTTCGTCGGCGGCCGCTGGATTGATGTCACCGGCGAAGGCTATACGCCCGAAGGTGAATTCCACAGCGATGGCCGGAAGCTGGCCTTAGATAACGAACCGGCCCTGGAGCTGCATCTCAGGATAGGCGCCATCTGTAACGACGCCGTACTTACTATGGAAGACGAACAGTGCTACAGCATCTTCGGCGACCCTACCGAGGGCGCTCTGGTGGTGGCCGCTGCGAAAGTCGGGATGAACCGGGAAAAACTGGACAGGAACTTTCCCCGCCTCGATGAAATCCCTTTCCAGAGTGAGAAACTCTACATGGCTACCCTTCACCCGCATGATGCCGGGCGTGTCGCCTACGTTAAGGGGGCCACCGAAAAGCTCCTGTCCCTGAGCAGGTATCGTTACCGGGGGAGTGAAATCGTGCCTCTGAAAGAGTCTGATACTCAGGCTATCTTACAGGCCAACGACACTATGGCCCGGAAAGCGATGAGGGTTATCGCCACGGCCTGCGTCAACCTGCCCGGTGACCTGGAGGACCTTGAGGATGAGCACCTCAGGGGTAATCTGGTATTTGTCGGCCTGTCGGGGATGGCTGACCCGCCGCGCGAGGAAGCGAAAGAAGCGCTGCGAGTCTGCAAGCAGGCCGGCATCAAGGTTATCATGATTACTGGCGATAACAAAGTTACGGCGGAGTCCATAGCCCGCCAGCTTGACCTGCCGGAGGGTAAAGCGATAACCGGGAACGAGCTCCGCGAGATGAGCGACGAGGAACTGTCGGCGCAGGTGGAAACCGTCTCCGTTTTCGCTCGAATCGAGCCGATACAAAAGCTGAGGATAGTCAATGCCCTGAAGAGTCGGGGGCATGTTGTCGCCATGACCGGCGACGGCGTTAACGATGCCCCGGCCTTAAAGACGGCCAATATCGGCATCGCCATGGGCATTACCGGCACGGATGTCGCCAAGGAAGCCTGCGATATGATACTGGCCGACGATAACTTCGCCTCGGTGGTAGCGGCGGTTGACGAGGGCAGGACGATTTTTAACCGGTTAAGAAATGTTATCTTTTTAATGCTCAGTACGAACATCGGCGAGTTACTGGCTCTGATTCTGTCCATTCTCTTCATCGGCAAAGCACCGCTGCTGGCGGTGCAGATTATCTGGGTCAACCTGGTTACGGATACGGCCTCGGCCATCCCGCTGGGACTGGAACCGAAGTCCGGCGATGAGCTCAAGCAGCCGCCCCGCCACCCCAGCGTGGGTATTCTCTTCCCCGGTCAGGTACTCCGCATCATTGCCATGGCGGTATATATGGGCGTTGGTATTACCCTGATTTTCAACTGGGCTCAGGCGAGAATGAGTATCGATGAAGCCCGGACTATCGCTTTCTGCACGATGGTCACCTTCGAGTGGTTCCGTGCTTTCAACGCCCGCTCGGATGAACGTACCGTCTTCAAGCTGGGCATCCTGAGCAACCGCTGGCTGGTGGGGGCCATCTCGCTGGCGATTATGCTTCAATTAGCCGTTGTGTATGTCCCGTTCCTCCAGGCGGCTTTCCGGACGGTGCCTATAGGTATTGACAGGTGGGGTATCGCCATACTCGCCGGCGGCAGTCTCTTCATCATCGAAGAGACTCGCAAAGCCCTGTTCCCCGAGTTCTTCAGTCTCGGCAAGTGGCGGCCGGTGAAGTACCGCCGACTCCAGAAGCTGATGATACACCTGCGGAGTGGACGTAAGAGAAGTCGCGTTTAATAAAAAAGGAGCCGAGAATAACTGCCGACTCCCTGGCCACCGCCGTATACCTCCTTTAAACTTAACAATCCAGTTTCAAGTTAGTTTTAGTGTTACTCTTAACTTGCTGTATGCGACTTTAGTCACACGATTATATAGGGACTTTTACTCACTCTGACAATCTTAACCTCACCCCCTTAATCCCCCTCTCCAATCAGCGAGACAGAACGAGCTCCGCAGATAAATTGATTGAAGAGGGGGAGGGTTTTAGAGAGGGGGCGAAGCCCCCTCTCTCTTTTACTCCCCTCTCCAGCCAATAAAAATTCAGGCTTTTTACCATGATTCTGGCTGGAGAGGGGTCAGGGGAGAGGTTGAGTCGTCAACTGAATGTGGAAGGACACGTATATAGTATACCTTGACAGGTAGTGGCGCTTGAATTACTCTAACAATAGATAAAGGCCGTGAATCAGGGAGGTGGAAATAATGGCAGAGATTCAGTGGAACAAGGACAGGTTATACAAACTCGTGCAATCTAAACTGGGCGACAGTTTGTTCATTGTCGTTTCCAACCGCGAGCCCTACGTCCATTCAATGTCCGGCGGCAAGATAAAATGCACCCGCCCGGTCGGCGGACTCACCGAGGCTCTCGACCCCGTTATGCGCGCCTCCGGGGGCACCTGGGTGGCCCAGGGCACCGGTGACGCCGATAGAAAGGTCGTTGACGAACGTAATCGGATAGCGGTGCCGCCGGAAAAGCCGGAGTACACCCTGCGCAGAGTGTGGCTGACCGAAGACGAGGTCGCCGGATTCTATCTCGGCTTCGCCAATCAGGCACTCTGGCCGCTGTGCCACGTTACCTTCACGCCGCCCGACTTCCGCGAGGATTGGTGGCATACTTATCAGAAGGTTAATAAAATTTTCGCCGATGCCATTATGGATGAGATAGGCGGCCGCAAGGCGGTGGTGCTGGTGCAGGACTATCACTTCGCCCTGCTCTCCGGCTACCTCAAGGAGCAGAATCCTGACCTGACCGTAGGCCAGTTCTGGCATATCCCCTGGCCCGCCTACGAGGTATTGCGCACCTGCCCCTGGCATGAGGAAATACTCGTCGGTATGCTCGGCAACGACCTCATGGGCTTCCATACCCGGTCGTTCTGCAATAACTTCATAGAGTCGGTGGAGCGCAGTCTGGAAGCCAGGACCGACCGGGAAAGTTCGGCAATAGTCCGCCAGGGTAACACGACCGTCGTGGAACCTTTCCCCATCAGCGTGGACTTCGATAGCCTCTCCAGGCAGGCGGGGACAAAAGCCGTGGAAAAGGAAATGGAGAACCTTACCAGGGAATTCAATCTTGAGGGCAAATACCTCGGCGTCGGCATGGACCGCATGGACTATACCAAGGGCATACCGGAGCGGCTCATGGCGCTGGATAAATTCCTTGAAGACAATCCCGAATACCGCGGCAAGGTGGTCTTTATCCAGGCGGGCATGCCCAGCCGCACCCAGATTGATACCTACCAGGAGATAGGGCAGAGGATTGACGACCTCATGAGCGGAATCAATGAGAAGTACGGCACCGGTTCCTGGCAGCCGGTGATTCCGATGATGCGGCAGCTTTCACGCGAGACCCTGAACGCCCTGCGCCGCCTGGCCCGCTTCTGCGTGGTCAGTTCTCTCCACGACGGCATGAACCTGGTGGCCAAGGAATACGTCTCCGCCAGGGTCGATGGCGACGGTGTTTTAATCCTGAGCAGGTTCACCGGCGCGGCTGTGGAGATGCAGGATGCCCTGTTCATCAATCCCTACGCCATCAGCGAGTTCGCCGGGAAGATTAAAGAGGCTATCGAGATGCCGGAAGCCGAGAGGCGGCGCCGCATGAAGAACATGCGTGAAATCGTCGCCAGCAATAACATCTACCGCTGGGGTGGCTCTATGGTCTCCAGACTTATCTCGATAGCGGGGGTCTAGTGGAGCACCTTTTTCAGTCGTGGCAGGCTTTCTCGGCCGATTGTCGGGCGGTGTCTCATATCCTGCTCCTCTCCGACTACGACGGCACCCTGACTCCTATTGTCGGCCGGCCGGAGGACGCGGTACTGCCGCCCGGGGTCAGGGATAAGCTCTCGGACCTGGCACGGAAACCCGACTTCAGCGTGGGTATTATCAGCGGGCGTTCCATGGCAGATTTAAAGTCCATGGCAGCTATCGGAGGTATTTACTATGCCGGGAACCACGGACTGGAAATAGAAGGCCCCGACCTTAATTATGTCAGTCCGCAGGCCGAACTCGCCCGGGCCGTGATGAAAGACCTGGCCGGGCAGCTGGCGGCGGCGCTGGATAGCATCGCCGGGGTTATTATCGAGGACAAGGGACTGAGCCTGAGCGTTCACTATCGGCTGGTGAAGGAAGAGGAACAGGATGTCGTGGCCGGGACCTTTCAAAGGGTTACGTCGCCTTTAGCCGATGAAGGCAAAATAAAAATCACCTCGGGCAAGAAAGTTATGGAGGTCAGGCCGCCGATTGACTGGCATAAGGGTAAGGCCGTGGAGTCAATCAGACGCGAGATTATGTCGCTCCTCAAGCTGGAACGGGTGCTGACCGTCTATCTGGGTGACGATACCACCGATGAAGATGCCTTTAAAGTTCTTCACCGTCCGGAAGGGTGGAGCGTCTTCGTAGGCCGGGAGAATCCGTCACCCGCCGCCGACTATTTTCTGAATTCGGTTGAGGAAGTAGAGGAATTCCTGTCCCGGCTGCTCGAATTGAGATAGATGAATACCTTAATCTTATCTATTCTTTCGCTGGTTTATTAACTTCGGCGCCTATTTATTAAAGGCGATACATACATCATTGGGACAGGACCTGGCTATCTTTCGCATGTAATCGGCCGTCTCTTCCGGCAGGGCGGTACTTATATAGATACCCGAGCCCATTTCAAACCCGGCGATGGTGGTCAGCCTAGGCAGTATCCTGATATGCCAGTGGTAGTACGGGTCATTCTCATCCACTGTCGTGGTGCTGTCGATAACGAGGTTGTAGGCGGGATTATCCAGCCCCTGATACAGGCAGAAGAGAACGTCCTTCAGCACCTGGGCCAGCTCGTTAAAGTGGGTAGCCGGAAACAGGCCGAAGGAAGCGTGGTGCATCTTGGGAAGAATCCAGGTCTCGTAGGGTACATGTGAGGCGTAAGGATGGACGACGAGAAACTCCCGGGTCTCGGCCACAACCCGCCTGTCTCCCTTGTCCAGGTCCCAGGCAATCAAGTCACAATAGAGGCACTTGCCCAGGTCGGCATAATAGTCAAGAGCGACATCGAACTTGCGGTGGTAGTAGGGAGCCATGATGGGTGTTGCCACCAGCTGCGAATGGGGATGTACCAGGGATGTCCCGGCCGCCCAGCCGACGTTTTTAAATATGGTGATGTGCCTGATTTTCCGGTTTTCCTTTATGGCGTTATACCTTTCCTGGTAGGCTGTCAGCACCTTCTCTACCTGCTCGTAAGGCATCAGTGCCAGGGGCGTGTTGTGGGAAGGGCTATCGATAATAACCTCATGGATGCCGTAACCGCCCATCTTGCGGAAAAAGGGGCCTTCCTCTGTCCTGGTGATGTCACCCCCGGGTGTCAGCGCGGCGAACCGATTCGGTACCACCCTCACTGCCCAGTCGGATGGTTTGTCCGTGACAGGTATCCTGAAGACTTCATTCGGTGTTTGCGTTTCGTTGCCGGGACAGAAGGGACAGGTAGCATCCCAGTTGGGTAGCTTATCAGCCGTAGCCGACCTGGTTTTCGGTTTTTGTTGCGGGCGCCTGCCCCTTTCCGGGGCGATTATCACCCACTCTTTGGTGGTAATATCCTGCCTTAGCTCGGACATATGCTCCTTCGTACCGTTAAATTGACTGTGAATCCGGCCAGCCCATTAGAGCGCTTAAGCTATCATCCGGATTGGCTTGCGTTTCGGTTTGATAGTCTCGCCGCTCTTTACCTCGGGCTCGGGGAAATCGCTTTCCACGACACTATCGTAGATGATACAGTTGCGGCCTATCTTATAGCCGGAAGGAAGTACGGTCCGCTTGCCGACGATAGTCAGCCCGGTATTCAAGACCTTGGGATTACTGCGGTTAATATGGTAGTCGTCGCCAAAGCCGACGTGGCAGTCGGACTCTATGGTTATTTCCTTGTCCAGTATCGAACGGTCGATAATGCTGTTCCGGCCGATATGTGTGTTATCCATGATAATCGAATCTTTAACGATGGCGCCTTCAGCCACCCGGACTCCCGGTGATATGACGGAGTGCTCCATGTGTCCCTCTATTTTACAGCCGCCGGACAGCAGGCAATTGGTAACGGTGGCGTTATCGCCGACCTTGGTCGGTGGGTTCTCCGCTTCCTTCGTATATAAAGGCCAGTCGATATCGGACAGGAACGACTGAGACATCGCCAGTACCTCCATATTGGACTGCCAGAGACTTTCCACGGTACCGATATCGCGCCAGTAACCGTCGAAAGTGTAAGCGAACATCCGGCCTTTGTTTACCATCTTGGGAAATACGTTTCTGCCGAAGTCATGCCCCGCCCTGATGTCCAACCACTCCCGAAGAATATTAATATTGAACAGGTAGACACCCATGGAGACCAGATTGCTCTGCGGTTTTTTGGCCTTTTCCCGGAAGTGGGTTATCTGCCCTTTTTCATCCGTAATTACCGTGCCAAACCGGTACAGTTCTTCCTCGGGCATGCGGGTGGTGGCCAGAGTAACATCTGCATCGTTTCCCCGGTGAAATTCGAGCATGGTGGAATAGTCCATCTTATAAACGTGGTCACCACTGAGAATCAGTACCTCATCGCAATCCTCGGCTTCGATGCGGTCAAGGTTCTGGTGGACGGCATCAGCCGTTCCTTTATACCAGTCCCGGCCTTCTTCACGTGCCAGATAGGGTTGCAGCAGCCGTACGTTCCTGTCCGGAGGTACCAGGCCCCAGGGCGCACCAATGCCGATGTGCTCGGTAAGGGAGACCGGCTGGTACTGGGTAAGAACAATGACATTGTAAACACCTGAGTTCACGCAATTGCTGAGAGAGAAGTCCATGATGCGGTATTTGCCAGCGAATGGAACCGCCGGTTTAGCGCGTTCCTGAGACAGGATGCTCAGGCGCTCCCCCATACCACCCGCCAGAATAACAGCCAGCAACTTGTGCATTACTTTCCCCTATTATCAGTTACTCATATCCTGTTCTTGATAGATTCATATATAGCAGCCTAATCATGTTATACGGATTGCCTTAAGATGTCAACCGTAAATATGTCAACGTCCTGCTCAAGTTTCATTGACGGTGCAGTTGTACTATAATTGGAATGAAGCTATTCTGAGGTATCAAAGTGTACTATTTTGCCTATGCCACCAACCTTAGTAAGAAGCAGATGCAGGCACGCTGCCCGGGCGGCAAGCCTATGTTTGTAGCTACCCTGCCCAACTACAGGATAGTATTTACCGACTGGTCTCGTAAGTGGCGGGGCGGTAAAGCCACCATTAAGTCGTTCCGGGGGGAGAAGGTGCGGGGTGCTATCTATGAGGTAAGCGAGGCGTGCCTCAGGCAGATGGATAGACATGAGGTCGGCTATACCAGACTGAATGTCACCGTATTCGATGAAGACAACGAGCCGCACCAGGCGGTAACCTATATCAAGTCGGGGCAGATGGAAGAATCTAAACCTTCGCAAGAATACGGGGAGGTCATTCGACAGGGATACCGGGACTGGGGAATCGTCTAGCTGGCTTTCTGTAAATACCATGTCAAATGACCAAAATATGGACTTGTGTAATACTACCATCTGTTGTATCATGTAGTGTAGTATGTATAGAAAGATTGATATAGAATTTTGAACCTGCAATATCTCATCCGGAGAGGAACGGCGTGACATATGTCCAAAATGCCTGTTTGAATTATCTCTCAAATATGATGTATCATGTTTAATCAATGCAAAGGGGGCAACTCATGACCTCTCGTAACTATGATGTTAAAGATATGTCTCTGGCCGCGGGCGGCAGGCTGCGTATCGAATGGGCCTATCGAGAGATGCCGGTGATTCATCTCATCAGGGAAAGGTTTACAGCCGAGAAGCCTTTAGAGGGTATTCGCATCGCCGGGTGTCTCCACATCACCACGGAGACAGCCAACCTGGGACTGGCATTGAAGGCGGGCGGGGCCGAGCTGACTCTATGCGCGTCGAATCCGCTCAGCACCCAGGATGATGTGGCGGCGGCGCTGGTGGAATACGGCATTCCGGCGAATGCCATCAAGGGCGAGGACGAGGTCACCTATTATCAGCATATTAATACCGCGCTGGACAGTAAACCCCATATCACGATTGATGACGGCGCCGACCTGGTCACCACGATTCACACCAAGCGCAGCGACCTTATTGCCGATGTTATCGGCGGTGCCGAGGAGACCACCACCGGTATCATCCGCCTGCGCAGCATGCATAACGACGGGCAGTTGAAGTATCCCATGATTGCGGTCAACGATGCCCAGACAAAGCACCTCTTTGATAATCGCTACGGTACCGGTCAGAGCACCATCGACGGTATTACCCGCGCCACCAATATACTCTGGGCCGGCAAGAAGGTGGTGATCTGCGGCTACGGCTGGTGCGGGCATGGTGTTGCTATGCGGGCCAAGGGACTGGGTTCACACGTTATCGTCGTGGAGGTAGAGCCGGTACGTGCCCTGGAGGCGGTTATGGACGGCTTTCAGGTTATGCCTCTGCTGGAGGCCGCTAAAGTGGGCGACATCTTCATTACCGTTACCGGGGACAAGAGCGTCATTGACGAACCTCATTTCCAGGCGATGAAGGACGGTGCTATTCTGGCCAACAGCGGACATTTCAACACTGAAATCGATATCCCGGCCCTGGAAGCCATGAGCCAGAAGAAACGCGCCATCCGTGGCTTCGTCGAAGAGTATTCCCTCAAGGACGGACGCTGCCTGTACCTGCTGGGTGAAGGGAGACTGATAAACCTGGCGGCGGCGGAAGGACACCCGGCCAGCGTTATGGATATGAGCTTCGCCAACCAGGCGCTGTGCGCGGAATACATGGTTAAGAATAAAGGTAAGCTGGAAATCAAGGTACACCCGGTTCCCGAAGAAATCGATAAAGAGGTAGCCCGGCTCAAGCTTCGGGCGATGGGCGTGGCGATTGATACTCTGACGGAGGAACAGCAGAAATACCTGACCAGTTGGGAAGAAGGGACGTAAGACTCTAGAGTTGCTTTGTGGAGCTGTTTAAGAATAGTTGTCATTGCGAGCGAAGCGAAGCAATCTCTATCACTGGTATTGGAGATTGCTTCGTCGCTATGCTTCTCGTAATGACACGTTGAAAATGGAGGTAGAAGATGTCCAATAGCTTTGCCACTTCACCAAATTATATGTTGACATCGGAATCGGTTACCGAAGGGCACCCGGACAAGATGTGCGACCAGATATCGGATGCCATCCTGGACGCTATTATGAAAGAAGACCCGTTCGGCAGGGTGGCCTGTGAGGTTGCCACCACCACCGGCCTGGTTATCGTTATGGGGGAAATTACCACCGGTTGTTATGTTGACGTACCACAGATAGTAAGGAACGTGGTCCGCGATATCGGCTATACCCGACCCGAATACGGGTTCGACTGCGAGTCTGCGGGCGTAATGGTATCCATCAAGGAGCAGTCCGCTGATATTGACCAGGGTGTCAGTGAATCGCTGGAGTCTAAAGAAACCAAAGGCGCCGGCGACCTCGATAAAATCGGTGCCGGCGACCAGGGCATGATGGTCGGTTTTGCCTGCAACGAGACCCCGGAGCTGATGCCCCTACCCATCTCCCTGGCCCACAAGCTGTGCCGCCGGCTGGCGCAGGTCAGGAAAGAGGGCATATTAGAATACCTCCGCCCCGATAGTAAATCGCAGGTGACCGTGGAATATGCGAGGGGCGTTCCGAAGCGCATCGTCAACGTGGTCATCGGTGCCCAGCACGATGAAGATGCCACACTCGAGCAGATTGAAAAGGATATCATCCAGCATGTTATTAAAACAGAACTCCCGAAGGATTTAGTAAACAGCGATACTAAATATTACGTCAACGGCACCGGGCGCTTCGTCATCGGCGGGCCGGTATCGGATACGGGTTTTACCGGACGCAAGATAATCGTCGATACCTACGGGGGCGTCGCCCGTCACGGCGGCGGGGCCTTCTCCGGCAAGGACTGCACCAAGGTTGACCGCTCGGCGTCCTATATGGCGCGGTACATCACCAAGAACGTGGTCGCCGCCGGACTCGCCGAACGACTCGAAATACAAGTAGCCTATGTCATCGGCAAGGCCCACCCGCTTTCCGTCTCCATCGAGGCCTTCGGCACCGGCAAAGTGGAAACCCAGGTAATAAAAGACCTCATTAATAAACACTTCGACCTGCGCCCAGGGGCGATTATACGGGACTTCGACCTGCGCCGTCCCATCTACCGCCAGACCGCCGCCTACGGGCACTTCGGCCGTGACGACCTCGACCTCCCCTGGGAAAAGACAGACAAGGCTGATATACTCAGGAAAGAGGGGCTGGGGAAGTAGGGAGAGTTAAAGAGGGGCGAAGCCCCTCTTCTAAAAAAGTCATTGCGAGGAACGGAGTGACGAAGCAATCTCTATCACCGCGATACGGATTGCTTCGCTTCGCTCGCAATGACATAAGGAAAAAATGAGAAGGGCAAAGGGGGTGAGGTAGATTAACACAAAATCCAACCCCATAAAATTCGGCACCGACGGCTGGCGGGCCATCATCGCCGAGGACTTTACCTTTGAAAATGTCCGTTTCTGCGCCCAGGGTGTGGCCGATTACCTCAAAGAAGCTAAGCTTGCCGGGCGCGGACTGGTTATCGGCTACGACACGCGCTTTGCCTCCGAGGACTTCGCCGCCGCCGCCGCCGAGGTAATTGCCGGCAACGGCATCAAGGTCTACCTCTGCCCGAAACCCACGCCGACACCGGTCATAAGCTACGGCGTCCTGGCTAAAAAGGCCGGGGGCGCTATCATCATCACTGCCAGCCATAACCCCGGCACCTGGAACGGCTTCAAGTATAAAAACGAGCACGGCTCCAGCGCCTCTGACGAGATTACTTCGAAGATAGTGGACTTTATCTCGAAGTCGTACGATGCCGGAAAGGTCAGCCGGCTGCCCCTGGCCGATGCCGGAAAGCAGGGGCTGGTGGTGGATACCGACCTTGAGCCGGTTTATTTTGAACAGATTAAGAAGCTTATCGACCTGGACAGTCTGCGCAACACAGGGTTGAAACTGGTTATCGACCCCATGTACGGCGTCGGGGCCGGCTATCTGGCGAAGGCGCTGGGGGGAGGCACTACGGAGTTTATCGAGATTAACAACGAGAGGAATCCGCTCTTCCCCGGTATCCGCCCGGAGCCGATTCCTCCCAATCTGGACAGGTTATCGGCCACCGTCAGGGAGCAAAAGGCCAGCGTCGGCCTGGCCACCGACGGCGATGCCGACCGTATGGGTATCGTGGATGAAAAGGGTGACTTCATTACCCAGCTCCAGGTCTTTGCCTTGCTCTGCCTTTATCTGCTGGAAGTGCGCGGCGAGCGCGGTCCCATCGTCAAGACGCTGACCACCACCAGCATGTCGTACCGGCTCGGCGAGCTGTATAATGTGCCGGTGTACGAGACGGCGGTCGGCTTCAAGTACGTGGCACCGCTGATGATGAAGGAAAACGCCCTTATCGGTGGGGAGGAGAGCGGCGGCTACGGGTTTCGCGGGCATGTCGCCGAGCGCGACGGTATCCTGGCCAATCTCTATTTCCTCGACCTCATGGTAAAGACGGGCAAGAAACCGTCCGAGCTTATCGACTACCTCTACAGCAAGGTGGGGCCCCACTATTACCAGCGTGTTGACATAAAGTTTGACGAAAAAAGGCGTAAGTCCATAATAGAACGTGTCCGGAATCAGGCTCCCGAGTCTATCGATAATGTAAAAGTATTGAAGATTGATGCCACAGACGGTTTCCGGTTTATCCTGGCGGATAATACCTGGCTGCTTATCAGGTTTTCCGGCACCGAGCCCCTGCTGCGCGTCTATACCGAGACCGATTCGCCGGAGCGTGTGGAACGGATGCTCAAGCTCGGCCGGGAGATAGCCGGAGTTTAAGAGGGGAGTTTAAGAGGGGCGCAGCCCCTCTTCTGAAATGATTATTGTCATTGCGAGGAGCATAGCGACGAAGCAATCTCTGTTATCGGTCTTTGGGATTGCTTCGCGGAGTTTATCCTGAGCGTAGCGTGAGGGCTCGCAATGACATAAGTAAAAAATGAGAGAGACACAGGGTGAGAGGTAGAAATGAAAAATATTAATCTCGACGATGCTAAAATCTATCAGCAGAACGACCCCGAAGGCATGCTGGCGCGTATTAAAGAACTCTCCATGCAGTGCCGGCAGGCGTGGCAGGCCGCCATGAGTTTTAAGCTGCCCGCTGGTTATGCCGATGTCGATAAAGTAGTCGTTCTGGGCATGGGCGGCTCGGCCATCGGCGGCGACCTGGTCAGGAGTCTGGTGCAATCGGAGTCCAGAATTCCTGTCATTGTCCACCGCGATTATGGGCTGCCGGCCTTCGTCGATGATAGGACTCTGGTGATTGCTTCCAGCTATTCCGGCAATACCGAGGAAACGCTCTCGGGCTTCGAGTCGGCTTTGAAAACGAAAGCCAAAAAGCTGGCCATGACCACCGGCGGTAAGCTGCAGGAGCTGGCTGAGGCCAACAATATACCGGTTTTTAAAATAGAGTATAAAGCGCAGCCCCGCGCCGCCCTCGGCTTCAGCTTCCTGCCGACCCTCGGCGTTTTGCAGAAACTTGGCTTCCTGAAAGACAAGTCGGCGGATGTTGCCGAGACAGTCCAGGTCTTAGAAAAGCTGTCGGCAAGACTGGAAGAAAAATCGCCGCTAACCGGTAA
>DAOUEB010000029.1:0-14613 GCA_034430675.1 Dehalococcoidales bacterium | reverse complement strand
CGGCCGCTGAGCATTATCCGGGCATTGGTGGTCAGCTTCTTCGCCAGGTACGGCTGGTTGAACCAGACCACCCGGATATTACCCGTCTCGTCACCCACGATGGCCTCGGTGCTGCGCCGACCCCCCGGCCTTGTCTCCTGCGCCTGCCACACGTTGGCCACGATGGTCTGCTCCTCGCCCTCGGTAAGCTGCGAGATTAACTTCATCTTGCTGTAGTCGAGGTGGCGGTGCGGGAAGAAATAGAGAAGGTCGCGTACCGTTTTCACGCCCAGCTTGCCGAACTTCCCCGAAAGGCTGGTGCTGATGCCCTTGACGACAGTAACCGGCGATTCGAGGCCGGGTCCGCCTGCCGGAGTCGTTGCTTTCTTCGCTTTCGGCGCCGGCTTTTTCCGGTCCGGAGGCGCGGGATGACTGGCGACAGGTTTTCTAGCAACGCTATCCTTGCCTTCCATGTCGTCCAGAAAGGCAAGAACCTTATTTATCCATTCCGGACGCTGTTCTTTTGTTAATGAAGCATAGCTCGTATCGAAAAGCTTGTGGAAACGCCCCAGGAGACGTGGGCTGACGACCGATTCTACGGCCTGAGCGGTCCAGTTACGCAGGAACTTATCCAGTCCGCCGAACACGGCGGTATCGGCGTAACCTTTCTGTTGTTCGAGGTCGAGGATTTTACGCAAAGACTCGGCGTTCATTTATGAAAGTTCCCCGCAACATTATAGCCGGAAACCGTGGTGAAAAGCACGTACTCGTTAAGGGCAAAGCATTTGTTGTTAGGAATAGATAACCAACGAAAAAACAACCTCTACTTATCGCCCAGCACGGCCACCAGTATAAGTCCCGGGCCGGTGTGCGCGCCGATGACCGGGGTCGTGCGGGAGCGGTAAATACGCTCTTTCGGGAAGATGGCACTCAAACGTTCCACCAGATGGTCGACGTCCTGGGGGCAATCACCGCCCTCTACGGCCAGTTCTTCGATATGTGAATAGCCCGCCGCGAAGTCGTAGAGAAGGTCAATCGCCTTCGCCCGCGAGCGTGCCCTGCCCGCCGGCTCAACCACGCCGTCTTTTAAAGCGATAACGGGATTTATTTTCAGCATCGACCCCATTAAAGCCGCCGCTCTGCCGATACGCCCTCCCCTCTGGAGATATTCGAGCGTGTCAAAAGCGGCGCGTATTTCAACGCGGGGAAGGTCACGACGAACAATTTCCAGAATCTCGTCAAGGCTGGCCCCGGCCAGCGCCGCCCTGGCCGCCTTGATAACAACAGAACCCTGCGCCATGACCGCGCAGCCGGAATCTATAACCTCGATGCGACACTCGCTTTCCATCAGGGCGGCGCTCTGTAAAGCCGCGTTATAAATCCCGCTTAGCTTGGAACTAAGCATGAGGGCCAGAATCTCGTCCGCCTCTTCGGCAAGCCTGGCGTAAGTCCTGGCGAATATATCCAGGGAGGGCACGGAAGTGGTCGGCATGACCTTACTATTTACCAGCTTCTCGAAAAACTGGTCGGTTGTCATATCGATACCATCACGATACGTCTCTTCGCCGAAACGCACCAGCACCGGAATAACGGTAATCCCCAGTTCGGCGACTACCTCGGCGGGAATATCGGCAACACTGTCAGTTATAATTTTAACCGTCATAACAAAAAGAATGAGCTAAATATAAATACCGTGTTACTTATCTCCCAGCACGGCCACGCCGATAACGCGCGGCCCGACATTGGTGCCGATGACCGGGCTTACCTTGGAACGATAGATTCGTTCTTGCGGGAATATAGCGCCGAGACGTTCCACGAAGGCGCCGGTCTCATCAGGGGTGGTAGCATCCTCTACCGCCATTTCGTCAATCCGCGAATAGCCCGCGACAAACTCGCACAGATGGTCAATCGCCATGGCCCGCGAGCGCTCCCTGCCGAAGGGAAAGACCTCCCCATCCTTGATGCCGAGGATGGGGTTGATTCCCAGCACGGAACCCATCAGGGCCTGCGCCTTGCCGATACGCCCTCCCCTGTGAAGGTATTCCAGCGTATCGAAAGCAATGCGTAGTCCGACACGTGACACATTATGCTCGGTCAGCTTTACCAGTTCATCGAGACCGGCCCCGCCCTGAGCCGCCTTGGCCGCAGCTATCGCCAGCAGCCCCTCCGCCATCATCGCCATTTCCGAGACGACCACCTTCACCCGGCATTTCTTCTTCATTACCTCAACGCCCTTGAAGGCGGAATCCCCGGTGGCGCTGAGTTTACGACCAATCGTTATGACCAGAATCTCGTCCGTCTCATCAGTCAACCTGTCATACGCCTCGGCGAAGACCTGGGGTGCCGGCGTTGAAGTGGTCGGGTGGATTTCTTCATGCTCCAGCTTCTGGTAAAACTCGTCGGTAGTCATGTCAACGCCGTCACGATAAGTATAGCCGTTAAAGACAACGTTCAGAGGAACAACTGTTATTCCCAGCTCGGCCGCTATGGCCGGGGATATATCGGAGACACTATCGGTGACAACTTTAACCGCCATTACTTCTTTTCCGCCTCCAGAATAGTCAAAGCCAGGGCATTGGGCCCGGAATAAGTACCGACGACCGGACTTATTACCGAACGGTAGATACGCTCTTTAGGGTAAATCGCGCCCAGGCGCTCTATGAGCTGGTCGGCATCATCAGGAGTCGTGGCGTGCTCCACAGCCATCTCTTCGATATTGGAAAAGCCTTCGGCGTAACTATACAAATAGTCGAGCCCCGCGCTTAAAGAGCGCACCCTGGTCAGCGGGGCCATCTCGCCGTCCCTGACCGTGAGTATCGGCTTTACCGATAGCAGCGAACCCAAAAGTCCGCTGGCCTTGCCGATACGCCCGCCCTTGGCCAGGTACTTGAGGGTATCGAAATAGGCGACAAGATGTGACCGCGATACTGCCCGGCGCGCCAGGTCGGCAGCTTCATCCAGATTAGCCCCGGCCTTAACGGCATTGACAGCGGAAATGACTATCAGACCCATGCCCATGGCCACCGATAGCGAATCAACTATTTCGATTCGGCACTTCACCTTCGCCAGTTCCTTCGCCTGTGTCGCCGACTGATAGGTACCGCTGAGCTTGCTGGAGACAACTATAACCAGGATTTCGTCGGTTTCCTTGGCCAGAGCATCATATACCTGGACGAAATCATTGGGTGTCGGCTGCGTTGTCGAAGGCAAAACGGACTCACTCACCAGGCGACGATAGAATTCCTCGCTGGTGATTTCCACCCTATCCTTGTAGATTGTCTCGCCGAAACGCACATATAGCGGCACCACGGTAATCCCCATCTCGCCGGCCAGGTCGCTGGTAATATCGGATAAAGTATCGGTAACTATTTTCACAGTCATCCTCGTACACCACCTTTCTACTCAATGGATATGATATAGCTATAATGTGGCTGACCGCCACGAATCGATTCGACCTGTAACTGGGGATATTTCTCCATGATACCGGCGCTGAGTTGCTCGGCTTCCGCCACTTCGGTATCTTCCCCGTAGTAAATGGTAATCACCTCGGCCTTCTCCAGTCCCAGCCTGGACAGAAGCTGGTTGATAACTTCTATGTTGGTATCGCCCACCGCGATAAGTTCCCCATCGAGCAGACCGATGGGCTGTTTCCGCTTAATCTTCAGTCCGTTTATCTTGGTGGCGCGCACCGAGCGGGTAATCTCAATAGTCTTCACCGATGACAGGGCCTTTTCCATAATTTCGGTGTTTGTACTGATTTCCGCTTCATAGTCGAATGCCAGGAGCGCCACCACACCCTGCGGTATTGTCCTGGTGGGCACTACCATGATTTTTTTCTGAGTCAGGGACTGCACCTGATTGGCGGTAGCTATGATATTTTTATTATTGGGCAGAATGATGATTTTATCGGAAAACGCCGATTCCACCACCTGGAGGATATCCTTGGTGCTCGGATTCATCGTCTGGCCCCCGGGAACAACGGCGGCTGCCCCAAGGCTGCCGAAGACATCGGCCAGGCCGTCTCCCGCAGCCACCGCGATAACGGCCGTATCGGTGGTGGGCATCCTCTCTTTCTGCATCTCCAGGAAGTCCTGGTGCTGCTCGTCCATGTTCCTGATGCTCACCTGGTGCATGGTGCCCAGCTTGGCGGCGAACTGGAGGATATTGCCGGGCGTCAGGGTATGAATGTGAACGCGCACTGCCTCGTCGCCGCCAACGACAATCAGCGACTCGCCCTTCTTTAGCAGTCTCTTTTTGATATCCTCCGGTTCCAGCTTCTCTCCCTTCAGCAGGAACTCGGTACAATAGCCGTAGGGCACCTCATCGACGGCTATTGACTGCGGCGCCGTAGCAACATGAGGTATTTCGCTGACGATTATCTGCGGCTTGCGCAGGCGCATCAGCTCCGTCTCACCCCGGAGGTAGCGGAGGGCGCCTTCCAGAATCGTATAGACGCCCTGCCCTCCGGCGTCAACCACCCCGGCATCCTTCAATACCTTGAGAAGCATGGGTGTATTGGCCACGGATTCGGCGGCAGCGTTTACTGTCGCTTCTAACACTGCTATTACATCTTCGTTGCCGGCATCAACCTCCGCCTGGGCGGCCGCTGCGGCATCCTTCATAACGGTAAGCATGGTACCCTCAACCGGATTGCTCACCCCTTTATAGGCGATTTGCGCCGATTGCTGTAAGGCCGCAGCCAGGTCGGCGGCGGTAAAGGACTCCTTAGCCTCCAGACCCTGCGCCAGACCACGCCATATCTGCGACAGGATGACGCCGCTGTTACCGCGCGCCCCCATCAGGGCGCCTCTGGCCATGGCGTGGGCCACACCGGCGGCGCTGTGGTCGGGGGCCCGGTAGGCCTCCTCCATCGTCGAGCGCATGGTCAGCATCATATTCGTCCCGGTATCGCCGTCAGGCACCGGGAAAACGTTCAACGCGTCAATATCGGCGGAGCTCTTCTCCAACCAGGAAGTAGCCGCCGAGAACATATCTCTCAGGTCCTGCCCGGCTACAGAATTCATTTGGCTCATATTACACCACCCTTGCCAGATTACTCAGATTCGCGTCCCCCACCAAGGATGCAATTCTTGCTAATCTTAATGCACTATGTTACTATGTATTAGTAAATAATGCAATAGCCCTCCCGGTATTCAAAGGAGACAGAAATTGAAGTGCGATTTATGCGGGAAAACACCACAGTTCGGCCATAATGTCAGTCACTCCAAGCGCCGCACCAACCGCCGCTGGATACCCAATATCCATCCCGCTACCGTATATATTGATGGTCAGGCAAAACGCCTCAACCTGTGCACCAGGTGCCTGCGTACCCAGCATAAGGTCGCTAACGCTTAAAACCCCCTGTACCCAACCGGACAATACCCATCATCCCCCCACTACTATCTTACGTGCCTCAGCCAGCGCCTGCTTTACCCGCTTCGGGGCCGTGCCGCCGGTAACATCTCTGGCGGCAAGGGACGACTCAACACTGATTTTGCGGACATCATCGCCGAATAGCGGCGAGAACTCCTTATATTCGTTGATGCTGAGTTCAGCGAATGATTTTCCCTTTTCCGCGGCGTAGCTTACCAGCCTGCCGACGATATCATGTGCCGTGCGGAAGGGTTCGCCCTTCTTTACCAGGTAGTCGGCTAAATCCGTCGCCAGAATATAGCCCCGCCCGGCCGCCTTCGCGGTATTCTCTGCCTTGACTTTTAGCGTCCCCACCATGCCCGCGAAGGCCTCCAGCGTCGAGAGCAGCGTATCCACCGTGTCGAAGAGACCCTGCTTATCTTCCTGCATGTCACGGTTATAGGCGAGGGGCAGTCCCTTCATGGTCGTCAGGAGGGCCATCAGGCTGCCGTAGACCCGCCCCGTCTTACCGCGGGCCAGCTCGGCCACGTCCGGGTTTTTCTTCTGGGGCATAATGCTGCTGCCGGTGGCATAGGCCTCGTCAAGCTCGATAAAGTCGAACTCCGCTGAAGACCACAGCACGATTTCCTCGGCGAGGCGGGAAAGGTGCATCATGCAGATGCTGGCAGTCGCCTCGTACTCCAGCACAAAATCACGGTCGGCCACGGCGTCCAGGCTGTTCCGGCTAACATTGCTGAAGCCCAGCTCTTTGGCTAAAAATTCCCGGTCGATATCATAGGCGACCCCCGCCAGCGCCCCACTGCCCAGGGGCATAACATCAACTCTCTTGAGGCAGTCGTTGAAACGCTTGACATCGCGCTGGAGCATCTCGAAGTAGGCCAGGAGGTGATGCGCTAAAAGCACCGGCTGCGCTACCTGCAAATGGGTATATCCGGGCATGACGGCATCTTTATTGGCTTCGGCCAGGTCGAGCAGCGCCCGTTGAAATTCCCTTATTCCGTTTAAGGTATCGGCGATTGCCTCTTTGGTGAAGAGACGCATATCCAGGGCTACCTGGTCGTTGCGGGAGCGGGCGGTATGCAGTTTTCGTCCCACTTCCCCAACCTTCTCGATGAGGCGCGACTCAATTGCCATGTGGATGTCTTCCAGCTCCGCTTTGAACTCAAACTTGCCCTGCTCTATCTCCGAGCGGATAGCTTCTAGCCCGTTAATGATTTGAGTGGCCTCATCATCCATAATGATGCCTTGTTTGGCGAGCATTTTAGCATGGGCTATGCTTCCGGCGATGTCCTGCCGGTACAATCTATGGTCGAAGGGGAGCGAGGCGGTGTATTGCGCTACCGCCTTATCAGCCGGTTTCTTAAAGCGACCCCTGATATGACTCACTTCATTCTTCCTCTGGCTCGGTGGGCCCCATGATGCTGAGCGGCCCTTCCTTATCCCCCAGTAGCTGTATCTGTGCCTGTGTCTTGACCGGCAAACCCCAGATATTTATAAAGCCTTCGGCGGCCTTCTGGTCAAACTGGTCGCCCTTATCATAGGTGGCCAGGGCCAGATTGTAAAGCGACCACGGCGACTTCCGCCCCACGACGGTCGCCGTGCCCTTGAACAGCTTCATCCTGACCGTGCCGGTCACGTAGCGCTGAGAGCTGAGTATATAGGCGGACAAATCCCGGTTCAACTGGCTGAACCACAGGCCGTTATAGATAAGGTCGGAGATTTCCACGGCAACCTTCTGCTTGAAGCGCAGCTGGTCTTTGGACATATTCATAGCTTCCAGCGCCTGGTGGGCCTGTATCAGGACGACGGCTGCCGGTGCCTCGTAAATTTCACGCGACTTTATGCCGACGACCCGGTTCTCGATATGGTCGATTCTGCCCACGCCGTGCCGCCCGCCGATTTCATTCATCTTTTGAATCAGGTCGAGCCCGTCAAGCTTCTTACCATCGATTGTTACCGGGATACCCTTCTCGAACCCTATTTCCACGTACTGCGGTTTGTCCGGGGCTTCCGCCGGAGACTTCGTCCACTTGTAAGTATCGGACGGGGGCTCAGCCCAGGGGTTCTCCAGGACGCCGCACTCGATGGCCCTGCCCCATACACACTCGTCGATGGAATACGGGCTCTGGGTGGTGATGGGAATCGGTATGCCGTGCTTCTGGGCATAAGCGATTGTCTCGTCGCGGGTCATCCCCCACTCACGGGCGGGGGCAAGAATCTTCATGTCCGGGGCCAGGGCATTTATGCCGACCTCGAATCTTACCTGGTCGTTCCCCTTGCCGGTGCAGCCGTGGGCTATCGCCACAGCGCCTTCGGCTACCGCCGCGTCCACCAGCAGCTTGGCCATGAGCGGTCGGGACAGGGCCGTCGCCAGGGGATATTGTCCTTCGTAGAGGGCATTTGCCTGTAATGCCGGGAAAAGGAAATATTTTACCAGCAGCTCTTTGCCGTCTATTACCAGTGCTTTTACAGCGCCGACATCAAGCGCTTTCTGGCGAATAGACGAGAAGTCTTTTTCATTGCCGACATCTATGGTGACGGCGATAACATCCAGATTGTATTTCTCGTGCAGCCATTTAATGGCTACCGAGGTATCCACACCGCCGCTGTAAGCCAGCACAACTTTATCCGTCACTCCGTCCCTCCATCAACAGAAGCTATTACTCCTTCTTACCGAAATTTTCTTCCAAGAATTTTTCGACCTCGGAACATACGCCGGGGTATTGCCACGAGTAGTCATGCCCTGGAGCCTTCAACCAGCTTAAAATGCTGCCCGGATTATCTTCCGGCGAGGTCAAACCGAACCATCCCTTGACGGTAGACCATATCATGGCAGGGACATTGCCGTAGCTAAAGGTATCAACGCATCTTCCGTTACTGTTCATCAGCAGTGTCCTGTCCAGCGCGCTAGGCTTGTGCCAGAAAGGCGTGCCCGTCTGGATACTGTAGACCTGGGACTTATCTTTTAAAATACCCATGGTCTTATCGGAAATTACCGTGCCGGTGCTCTCACCGGCCACAATAATTCTCAGGTCCGGAAGGTGGTCGGTGAGAAACTCCACCCGCCAGGCCAGGTCTTTGGCCTTATGCGGATAGCGGGTGGCCGCTTCGTAAAACTCCTTGAGACAGCCTGTAATACCGCTGCCGGTACGCCGGTAGTTCAACACCAGCGAATTATACCCCTGGCTCTCCAGCTGCGATTTAATGCCATCCAGAATACTGGCCCAGCCGGGCGTTTCATTTGTTAAATTCCACCCCCAGCCACCCGAATTGAAGACAATGACGACATCCAGGTCTTTAACCTCCGTATACATCACCAGCAACTGGTCTACGAAATTCTGTGTATTTTCCTGGCCTTTCCCTATCAACTCGCTGGCCAGTTCAACGGCATCATCCACTACCGATTGTGGTACAGACGAATAATCACACGTAGTTAAGGGTGGTTCCTGTATCCCGATATCTTTAGCCATTCCGACCTCTGAACTAAATATAGTCAGCCAAACAATGGCAATCAGGGGGACAGCTACCAGTAATATTACAATCCCCAAGCTGCCGATTTTTTTTAACATTAGCGTCTCTTCGACTTTATTTTAGCAATATTTACTTAACAATTCCAGAGAATACCCCGTCCAGTATGCCGATAGCCCGGTCGACTTCCTTATTACCGATAATCAGCGGCGGCATCAGGCGGATGGCATTGGGCTTGACTCTGTTGACCAGCAGTCCTCTCTCAAGGCAAGCCATCAATACGTCCTGGCCCATATCGCTATTGAATTCAATAGCTACCAGGAGCCCGCGACCCCGTACCCCGGTAATGAAGGAGTATTTTTTCTTTAACCCCTCCAGCTCCTCCATGAGGTGCTGTCCCACCTTCTTTACATTTCCGGTGATATCATTATCAATAATGTATTTTAGCGTGGCACCGGCGGCAGCGCAGGTGACCGGATTGCCCCCGAAAGTAGAGCCGTGGTCACCCGGAGCAAAAACGGAAGCGCTTTCCCTGGCCAGCAGCGCCCCGATGGGTATGCCGCTACCCAGACCTTTCGCCAGGGTCATTATATCGGGTTCAACACCATACTGTTCGTAGCCGAACATCGTCCCGAGGCGGCCTATCCCCGTCTGGATTTCGTCCAGTATCAGCAGAATCCCCTTCCGGTCACACCAATCTCTTACCTTTTTCAGGTAATCGTCATCGGGGACATTAACGCCCCCCTCCCCCTGCACCGGCTCCAGCATGATAGCACAGGTCTTGTCCGTAGTGGCCGACTTAACAGCATCGATATTATTAAATGCCACACTGACAAAACCTGCCGGTATAGGGGTATAGAGTTTGCGAAACTTCTCCTGCCCGGTGGCGGCGGTCGTTGCCAGGGAGCGTCCGTGGAAGGAATTTAAAGCTGTAATAACTTCATAAGCACCGTTTAATTTTAAGCTGCCGTAACGCCGGGCAAGCTTCACAGCTCCTTCATTGGCTTCCAGACCGCTGTTACAGATAAAAACCCTGTCGAGACAGCTATTCTCGACCAGAAGTTGAGCTAGCTTAACCTGGGGAACGGTGAAGAACTGATTGGAAGTCTGGATAAGGATACGCGCTTGCTCAGCCACGGCATCGGCCACCACCGGGGGGCAGTGCCCGAGGCTGTTGACCGCCCATCCACCGACGAAGTCCAGGTACTCTTTGCCTTTATCGTCCCAGACCCGCGCCCCTTCTCCCCTTACCAGGGTCACCGGAACGCGTACCACGACCTGCATATAGTATTTACTTTCCAGTTCCTGCCAGTCAGTCATTTTCCCCCTTTTCTCTGGTGAGGTTATTTATATATCGTCGTGCCGCCGTCCTGCCCGTCGAATTCTTTTAACAGGGCATGCGACCTTCTACCATCTATTATACGGGCAATCGAGCCCGCAGTTAAAGCCCTGAGGCAGGCGTTAATTTTAGGAATCATGCCGCCGGAAATCACCTCGGAAGCCATCATGGACTCCGCATCATTCGCGGACAGCCGGGATAACACCGCGCCGGAGGCATCGGTAATGCCGGCCACGTCGGTTAAAAAGACGAGCCTTTCCGCAGCGAGAGCCACCGCCAGGTCGCCGGCGATGGGGTCGCCGTTAACGTTAATTATCGCCGGGGCGTCACCGGGTCTATCAACCGAATACAGGCTGATGGGGGAAACAACGGGCACAAAGCCCGCCTTAAGCAGCGCTTCCAGAACGGCCGGGTTCACTTTCACCACCTCGCCCACGTAGCCCATTTCATTGTTTTTCGCCTTGCTCTCGATAAGAGCGCCGTCGAGGCCGCTGATGCCGACTGCCTGCCCGCCCCGGACATTAATCGCCGCCGTGATTTCCTTGTTGGCAAGGCCGGCCAGCACCGCGGTCACTACCTCCAGCGCCGGTAAATCGGTGACGCGCTCACCGCGGACGAACTTCGTGACGACTCCCAGTCGCTTGAGCCAGTCGGTAACGGTACTGCCGCCTCCGTGCACAACCACCAGCGATTTGCCCTGCTTCTGGAGGGCTACGATATCCTCAATGGTCGTATCGCGGTTCCCGAAGGTAGACCCGCCTATTTTTATTACCGTGATGTCTTTCATCAGCTTCTAACCCTTACGAATATCACGTCGTGTATTCGCTATTAATAGTGACATATTCCTCGGAAAGGTCGCAACCCCAGGCCGTGGCCGCGGCGTTTCCTATATTAAGATTCAAATCCATACGCACTTCATCGCCGTCCAGATGCTTCACCACTTTATCATTATCGTAAGGAACGGGGGCCCCGTCTTTAACCAGGCAGATGCCACCCATTTCCAGGTAGAGCTTATCCGGCTCCAGTTCCGCGCCGCTCCGGCCCACCGCCGCTATCACCCGACCCCAGTTGGGGTCGCTGCCGTGCATCGCCGCCTTTACCAGCGACGAACTGACGATAGTCCGCGCCGCTATTCTGGCATCGGCCACACTGGCCGCCCCGCTGACATTTACCTCGATGAGCTTGGTGGCTCCCTCACCATCGCGGGCAATTGCTTTAGCCAGGTAGATGCAGACTTTATTCAGCGCCTGCCGAAATACTTCGGCCTGTTGGCTGCCCGCAACAATCGGCTCGCCTCCGGCCTTTCCGTTAGCCATGATAAGCACCATATCGTTGGTGCTGTCGTCTCCATCGATGGACACCATGTTAAGGGATATATCCACGGCCCCTTTCAATGCCGCCTCGAGAAATTCCGCATCGACGCCGGCATCAGTCGTTAAAAAACAAAGCATGGTAGCCAGGTTGGGATGAATCATCCCCGAACCCTTCGCCATCCCCCCGATGGTAAAACCAGCCGCTCTTACGGCCACTTCTTTGGGCACGGTGTCCGTGGTCATTATCGCTCGCGCCAGTTCATGGCCGCCGTCGGCGGCAAGTTTCACCTCCGGTATGCCTTTCCTGATACGCTCCATCGGCAGCCACGTGCCGATGACTCCGGTGCTCGCCGCCAATACATCATCCGGCGCCAGGCCAGTATGCCGGGCGGCCAGCTTCGTCATCTCTAGGGCGTCCTTCATGCCCTGCTCGCCGGTACAGCAGTTGGCAAAGCCGCTGTTTATCACCACCGCCCCGGCTTTACCCGCCTGCAACCGCTGCTGCGAAAGCATAACGGGCGCCGCCTTGACTTTATTGGTGCCGAATAGCGCCGCCGCCGTGCACGGCGCTTCGGAAAAAAGCACGCCGAGGTCGGGGCGGTTTTTATATTTAATACCGGCGCTGGTAGCGCCGGCTAAAAAACCCTC
This sequence comes from Dehalococcoidales bacterium, assembly GCA_034430675.1. Classification (GTDB taxonomy): domain Bacteria; phylum Chloroflexota; class Dehalococcoidia; order Dehalococcoidales; family RBG-16-60-22; genus JAFGPF01. Next base: position 2,493 of record DAOUEB010000029.1, on the reverse strand, counting down.
GGGGGAGGTAATCCCGCCGGAAGGAACAAAATCGGACTCGGTTTTCATTTATTCAAACTATATCACACTGCACGCCGGCAGGCAATTGTTATCTCATTGCGGCTTTGCTTGAAACACGAGACGGCCGGATGATAAACTCAAAGTGTGAAGAGCGCAGTGTCGTACCTGTTTTCCGGCTGTCTGATAACACTATTATTGACTCTGCCCGCCTGTAGTTCCACGAACCAGGAGGAGACAAAGCCAACCAACGTAACGTCGCCGCCAAGCGTCACGTCGGAGACCCCGGCTACGGGTGAGGTCGACTACTCCGCTCTGGGCTGGACGGAAGATGAAATAAGAATGTGGGAGGAGAGGGGGGCCGCCAGCGCGGACTCGCCGGAGATTGCATCTAAAATCGCCGGGTTCCCTGTGGTTACGCCCGCCTTTACCCCCGAAGGACTCCAGCCCGTTAGCAAGTTCATGATCCATAACCACGGCGCCGGATTACGCAACGCGGGGATGGAACCCAAATTTGAATGGATAGATGTGACTTTACTCTACTCCACCGAGGGCAAGGAAAGGGCCCCCTCAATAACGTTCATCCAGTCCAAACATAAGTTCAATGTCGGTCTTGGTGAACAGGTCGAGATATGCGGCCATCCTGCCGAAAGGCAGGCTATTCCAGCTGACTCCGAAAACGGCATACCTGAGCCAGGTCTTGCCTTCGGCTGGGAAAGTAACGGGATATGGTATTATCTCACCGGCACGCTGACAGACACTATTGATGAAGCGAAATTGGAAAAAATGCTATGTTCGATAAATACCGACTAGATAAAAAGGTGGAAAATGGAAGCTAAGATAACCTACTTCGACAAACCCGGCGGTGATGAGAATACCGATAGGACTCTCGCCCTGGCCAAACAACGCGCGGATGAACTGGGCATCAAGACGGTAGTGGTGGCCTCTACCGTCGGCAAGACCGCCGTAAAGGCGGTGGATTTCTTTAAGGGTTATAAAGTAGTCGTGGTTACCCATACCGCCGGCTTCCGCGAGCCGAATACCCAGGAGTTTACCGATGAGAACCGGAAAATCGTCGAGGGCAAGGGCGGCATGATACTTACCACCACCCATGCCTTCGGCGGCATACATCGCGCGTTGAGTCGCGGAGACGGTCCTCCGGCTCCCCTGCCGGTTATCGGCGATGCCATCGCCATGACGCTGAGGACATTCGGGCAGGGCATGAAGGTAGCCCTGGAGATTGCCGCCATGGCGGCGGATGCCGGGCTGGTGCGTACCGATGAAGAGGTTATCTCCATAGGCGGCACGGGCCGGGGCGCCGATACGGCGGTGGTGCTGCAGCCTGATTATGTCCATCGTTTCTTCAGCCTTAAAGTGAAAGAGCTGATTTGCAAACCGCGCCTCTAGGACGGGTGATTTCACCATGCACCATTCTCTAAAGCTCTACGGCGGATATCGCAATAGTGTCCTCAGGCTTTACATGTTCTTCGCCGGGTGGACCAAAATACCCCTGCTCGGACGACTGGTAAGGTGGGTCGCCAATACGTACGGCAAAAATATGCACCGCGCCTACCTGCTCACACCGTCAGAGGCGGAAGAACTGGTGGCTTTCGCCGAGGGAGTGGCCGTAGCTCCCTGCACCTGCCGCAAGGTCTATCATAACTGCGATAACCCAATCGATACCGAGATACTGCTGGGACCGACGCGACATGTCCTCCAGCACGCGATGATAGCCCAGAACTCCCACGAGATTTCAAAGGAAGAAGCCACCGGAATTCTGCGAGATAGTCATCGCCGCGGTCTGATTCTTACCATCCTGAAATGCCGGGGAGACTTTTATGCGATATGCAGCTGCTGCTCATGCTGCTGCGTGCCGTTGCGCCTCAGCAAGCAGTACGGTATCGGTGAAGTGCTCGTCAGGCACCGCGACATCGTGAAAGAGTTCCGGGAATACCAGCTTGCTTACCGGGCTGCGGAGAAAGCCTAGCCCAGGAACCCGGTAAGAGTATTCGAAAACTGCTTGAGCTCGTCGCGGTGGACATTATGGCCGCGGCTTTCGAAGACCTTCACCTGGCAATCGGGAATCACTTTAGCCGCCGCGTAGGCATGCCGCACCGGCACGATGGGGTCTTTGGCCCCCCACACCAGCAGCGTCGGCACCCTTATCTCGGAGAGTCTATTCTCCAGCACCAGCGACTGTTGCCTGAAGGTGGTGATACTACCGCCAACGGCCATGCTGGCCGGTGAAAGAGGCATGATAATCTGGGCCGGGTTCAGCATATGCATAATCAGCCATTTCATGCCCTTCAATACCGCCACGGACAATGCCCCGACGGAGCTCACCAGGGCAGGAATCGATAGTAGCCTTACCCAGAAAGCTATTTCCCTCCCCAGGCACAGGCTGCTGACCAGCACCAGCTTCTTGACCCGGTGGGGCGACCTTAAAGCATAGTCGAGGGCGATGCCTCCCCCCAGCGAATGCCCCACGAGGTTGAA
>DAOUEB010000028.1:0-3312 GCA_034430675.1 Dehalococcoidales bacterium | reverse complement strand
GGCACTGACAATCCGGCTCGGCTGCCCCGCCCCCATGCCCACCACTTTTTTATCTTTAATCAGCATGATGGCATTGGACTTCACATGTTTGGCGGCCCGCCAGGCGAAGAGCAGGTCTTCTTTCTCTTTAGCGGTCGGCTCTCGCCTGGTGACCGTTTTCATGTTTACCTGTTTTTCCGGCAGCGAGTCCGAGCCCTGCACGAGGAACCCGCCTTTCACCCGCCGGTAGTCGATATAGCCGCATTCATCTTTACCGTAGCCAGGCGGCAGTTCCGCCACCAGGATACGCAGGTCCTTTTTCTTTTTCAAAAGCTCCAGCGCCTTCGGTTCGTATTCGGGGGCGATGACGATTTCATAAAAGACCGGCCTCATGGCTTCTGCCATGGCCAGTGTCACCGGACGGTTGGCGGCGACAATACCGCCGTAGGCCGCCACCTCGTCACCACTGAAAGCGCGGCGGTAGGCCTCGGCGATATCCTCATGGCTGGCCAGACCGCAGGGGTTGGTATGCTTGATAACCGATACAGTCGGCGCGGCGAAGTCTACGGCCGCCCCCCAGGCGGCATCGGCATCCAGGATATTGTTAAAGGAAAGCTCCTTGCCGTGCAGCTGCTTCGCCCAGGTGATGCCGGTGTTCTGTCCGGCGCCCACGGCCAGTTCGGCATAGAAGGCCGCCGTCTGGTGGGGGTTCTCGCCGTAGCGGAGTCCGTAGCGTTTTTTCATGGCTACCGTCATCTCTTCCGGTAAGCCTTCCTCGCCCTGCCTCAGATATTGAGCTATGGCCGTATCATAGATGGCGGTATGCTGGAAAGCCTTCTGCGCCAGTCGCTTGCGCTCGACCTGGGATAAATCCCCCTTCTTTAACCTATCTAAAACTACCGGATAGTCGGCGGGGTCGACCACCACGATGACCCCGGGGAAATTCTTGGCGGAGGCCCGAATCATGGTCGGCCCGCCGATGTCGATATTCTCCAGCGCATCTGCCAGGGTAACCCCCTCTTTAGACACCGTCTGAACGAAGGGGTAGAGATTGACCGCCACCAGGTCTATCTTCTCGATTTTTTTCTCGGCCAGCTCTTTCATGTGAGCCGGCAGGTCGCGCCGTGCCAGAATGCCGCCGTGAACCATCGGGTGCAGGGTCTTGACCCGTCCGTCGAGGATTTCCGGGAATCCGGTAATATCCGAGACACTGTTCACCGGCACTCCACCCTCGGTTATGGCCTTCCTGGTGTTGCCCGTGCTGAATATCTCGTACCCCAGCTCACTCAAGCCACGCGCAAATTCAACTACCCCCGTTTTGTCCGATACGCTGATAATAGCTCTCATGAAACTCCTTCTATTTGGGTAATATTTTTAGACCATGCCTTTCAACATTAGCTACTTCGCCGTTATCCAAGTTAATATCTATTCTCATTAACAATTGTTCAGGCTCACCAAAATATATCTCAACTTCTGAATAAAATGCTGCATCTTTAGGGATATTATCAGGAATATTATCTACCATTTCATAGTCGAATGACCATATAGACATTCCCCCACTTTCGTTTTTCATCATTGCAACCCACTTGAGGCTGGTCCTGTATACTCCGTAGCTTTCCTTGGCTTCTTTAGCCTCAGGTGAATTCAGGGCTATCTCAATCACTCTGGCTTTTTCTTCTTCCGTAAGCCATCTTACACTCTTTGATTCCGTGGCCTGCGGCGGTGTCGGCCCCGTCCTGAACGGGTTCTCCTCAACAAGTGCCACCTCTCCCGTATTCGGGTTAATGGCTACTGATACCTGCCATTGTGGAGGCTCGCCAAAGTTAATGCCTACTCGTGAATAAAATTCCGCCGCTCCCGAAACAAGGCCGAGATTGGGGTCGGTCTTCCAGTCATAATCTATTCCCCACCACTCGGAATATTCAGAATTCTCCCAGACTATTGCTATCCAGCTCAGTTTTGTATTGTAGTGACTGTCCTTTTCTAACTGTTTTAGCGCTTCGGGCGTATTCAGGGCTATTTCAATAACTTTATCTTTCTCTTCTTCGGTCAGCAACCTCGGGCTCTTCATGCCTTGGGGATGTCCGGCAGACGGCCCTTCGGATACTGGTGCCGGTTGGGGGCTGGAAGTCGGTTCAGCACAGCCACCCATAAGGAGAGCCATTACAACCAGCAAACTTATTAACAACCATACCGTCCTTCTCATCTTAAAAGCCCCATTTGCTTAACTAATAATCACCCTCGCCTCGCCTGCCTGCTTTTGAACCTCGCCGACCACTTTTATTTCGGGTAATTTCGAAGTAAAATGGCTGATATCTTCCGGCGCGCAGATTACCACCATGCCGATGCCCATATTGAACACGCGGTACATCTCGTCGCGGTCGACCTTGCCCATTCGCTGGATTAACGGGAAAATCGGTGGCACCGACCACTTCCCGCTATCGAAGTGTGCCGCCAGACCCTCCGGTATGATACGGGGCACGTTATCGATAAGGCCGCCGCCGGTGATATGCGCCATGCCCTTGACGAGCGGCAGCAGCGGCTTTAGCTGGTTATGGTAGCAGAGGTGCGACTCCAGGAGCGCCTCGCCGACAGGCCTGTCCAGCCCCGGATAGCGCTTTTCCAGAGCCTCTCTCGTATCGCCGAAGATTTTACGCGCCAGGGTATAGCCGTTGGTGTGCAGGCCGTTGGAAGGCAGGCCGAGAACGGCATCGCCGGCGACGATTTTCTTGCCCGCGATAATCTCGTCCTTCTCCACCACGCCGACGACGAAACCGGCCAGGTCAAAGTCGTCGCCGCGGTAAACGTCGGACATTTCGGCCGTTTCCCCGCCGATGAGCACGCAGTCGACATCGGCGCAGGCTTTGGTCAGCCCCCCGACGATGGACGCCACCCTCTCCGGTATGAGCTTGCCGATACCGATGTAGTCGAGGAAGAAAATAGGGCTGGCGCCGCAGGTGAAAATATCGTTGACGCAGTGGTTCACGATGTCGATGCCAACCGTATCATATTTATCTAAAGCGACCGCCAGTTTGATTTTCGTGCCTACGGAGTCGGTGCTGGATACGAGGACCGGGTGCCGGTAACCCTTGAACTCGTACATGCCGTTAAAAAAGCCGACATCGCTGAGCACTTCGGGACGGTGGGTGGCACCGACAATTTTGCCGATTAGCTTATTGGAAATATTCTTGGCATTGATATCGACACCGGCTCTGGCATAGGCGTCTGGCATAACGTCACCTCCTGAGGATGGAGTAACCTTACGTCTTAGATTACCAGAAATAGGGGCGGGCTGTAAATGGCGGGGAGCTTGAGTATTTAGTAATGTTTTAG
>DAOUEB010000027.1:0-66492 GCA_034430675.1 Dehalococcoidales bacterium | reverse complement strand
GGCGGTCATCATCACCAGGTAAGCCATGACATCGTTGTGCCCCAGGGCGTCGTGCAGCGCCCCGATAAGCCTGCCAACTTTTTCAGGCCCGTTATTATAAACATCGTGGTAGGTATCCTCTGCCGCCTGCGTCCAGTGCCAGCTATCGGTAAAGGCCTGTATCTGGGCTTCGGACTCTACCCCGCCGTTTTCCTTGAATAGTATGTTATAGTCTTTCTTGCTGTTGAACGGCGGGTCTAAATATATGAGGTCGATACATTCGTCAGGAAAGTACTCGCGGTTGCGCAGGATTTCCAGGTTATCCCCAAAATAAAGAACGTTGGTCTTCATTATCCCATCCCCCTGATATACCCGAACCTAATAGTCGAACTTGCTGCTGCCGCTGAAGTGGTAGACGTAGCGGGGTGGGAGGCTGGTCACCGCCCGGTTCACCCTCTTTTTAAGCACGCATTTAGAACGGCGGCCGTCTTCCAGCTCCAGCAGGTACCCGCTGCCGTCCTTGATGCGCACGTAGTCCACCAGGGTTAGCTCGCCCCACCACCGGTATTCCGATTCGTGTTTAAACTGGTAGTTAACTCCGGCTATTAATTTTTCGTCACTGGACTGGTACAGTCTGCCTGTGGCCACTTGACTCCTCCCTTTCCAATAGCGCTAGATTGTTCCGGTGCACCACCGCCGGGCCGTAGTCGAAGCTCAGTAAACTGGCTATTTTATTGGAGCGGGACCCTTTAATGGTGCCGATATCGCCAGAGCTATAGTTGGTGATACCACAGCCGAGATGAGTTCCTTGCGTATCGTAGATAGCCACGATATCCCCGCGGCTGAACCTGCCTTCCGCCTTCTGAATGCCGGCCGAAAGCAGGCTTCGATTCTGTTTCCTGAGCGCCAGGGCGGCGCCGGTATCGATTATCAGCTTGCCCCTGGTGGAGAGTCCGGAGAGCATCCAGCGCTCGCGACTCTCCAGATTGGTCGTGGTGGGCAGGAAGCGGGTGCCGATGGACTCGCCGGCGGCCAGCCGTACGATAACGTCAGGCTCGCGGCCGTCGGCAATAACCACGTGCACTCCCGAGGATGTGGCCAGCCGGGCGGCTTCTATCTTGGTTACCATGCCGCCGGTGCCGAGACCGCTCCTGGTAATAGCTCCCAGCCGTTTGATACCGGCGTCGATTTTAGTCACCACGGGGACGAGCCTGGCGGCGGGGTCGTAGGCGGGGTCGGCGGTGTACAGGCCGCCGATATCGGTCAGTATCATGAGCAGGTCGGCATCGACCAGGTTGGCCACCATCGCCGAAAGATTATCGTTATCGCCGAACCGGGCCTCCTTGATTTCGTCGATGGAGATAACATCGTTTTCGTTGACGATGCAGATAACGCGAAGCTCCAGTAACGCCAGCAGGGTATTACGGGCGTTGAGGTATCCGGCGCGGCCGGAGAGGTCGGCCCTGGTCAGCAAGGCCTGCGCCACGGGGACGCTGTGCTGCTCGAAGAGTCGCTCGTAGATATTCATCAGCCGACTCTGCCCCACCGATGCCAGTACCTGCTTGAAAGGAATACCCTTGATTTTTCTAGACAGGCCCAGTTTGTACCGACCCGACGCTATGGCCCCCGAAGAGACGAGAATCGGTTCCACGCCCTGTGCGTGCAGTTGCGCTATCTGGGCCACCAGCCGGGACATGATTTCCTGGTCCAGGTGGTTGCTGCCGCCGGTGAGCAGGCGCGTGCCCATCTTGACCACGATGCGCTGATAATGCAATTCCGAGGTTTTGGGCTTTTTACTGTTTCTGCTCATGAAATTTTCTTAACAATCGTTAGTCCCATTATAGCAAGGTGCGGCAAGTTGAACAAGACGGCGGTTGTGGTGTATTCTGATTAGGCTGCGCGTATGAACGAGTTATCGCGACCCCGGACGAAGAATGTCCTGCCGGTTATTTCCTTCGTGACCTTTATCGGTTTCATGGATACTCACCTGCTGATTCCGGTCCTGGCCCTCTATGCTTATGAACTGGGGGCCGGTATCGGCATTGTCGGGCTTATCATCGGCCTGTATTCGATTGTCAATACCCCGGCCAATATTTTTCTGGGTCGGCTGGTGGACAGGGTCGGCTACAAGCTGCCGCTGGTGGCCGGTCTCATCGGCGATGCCGTGAGTATGTTTCTCTATACGCTGTGCCGTGTGCCGTTCCACCTGGCGCTGGTGCGGGTGCTGCACGGGATAACCGGCGGCATGGTCGGCCCGTCGACGATGTCGGCCATAGCGCATCACGGCGGCGAAACGCGCCGGGGCCGGTTGATGGCTGTCTACGGCATGTCCCTGGCAGCGGCGACACTCGTGGGCTACGGCCTGAGCGGATTTATCGCTTCCAGGCTTGGTTATAAGGTGGTCTTCTGGCTGGGCGGGGGATTACTGGTAATAGGCGCGGCTCTGGGACTGTGGCTGCCGGGGAGCAGACGACGGGGTACGACCGAAATTCAAACATCTCCCGGCGAGGGCTGGCGGAGGGTAAAGGACTTATTGAGAAGAAGAGAACTTATCAGTCCGTACTGCACGATATTCGCGCAGTATTTCTCTTTCGGCGGCGTTGTCACGCTTTTACCCCTCTATCTGAAAAACCTGGGCATGGAAGCCTTCCATGTCGGCATGCTGCTGGCGGCTTTCGCGGTTATGTTCATTATTCTGCAGATGCCCATGGGGATTCTCTCCGACCGTGTCGGGAGGGCGGGACTGACCGCAGCCGGACTGGCTTTCGGCATCGTGGCTCTGGTGCTGCTGCCCTGGATGGCGGACTTCCCCCTGTTGATAGCCGTGATGGCGTTATATGGCGCCGCTTACGGCACGATTTTTCCGTCGGTTTCAGCTACGGTGGCCGACCATACCGCGGCGGAAGAGCGCGGCCTGGGTACCGGGATTTTCCACGCTCTTCTTACGGCCGGGGTGGCTATCGGCGCGCCCGTGATGGGCTGGGCCAGCGGCATGGTAGGGGTAGAACGGGGACTGATATTGAGCTCCGGCGTTATGGTACTGGCTTTAGCCGTGACGATGGTTGTCAGGAAGAACATCCGTATTGACAGGACGAAGTCAGCGGAGTGAATAACCCCCCAGCAAGCTGACGGGTATTCTCGCTTGAATTTTATAAAGGCTGGATTATTCGGCGACTCCATGTTTGCACAAATTGGCTAAACGTTGCCAAACAAAAAGTCAGAATGTTGGTTTTGAGTCAGCCATGACTCACTAGGAAGACAAATCGTGCCTTAAGCGTAATTACCAATGCTTTGGGACGCTGGCACTAGTGGGGATATAATCCAATAATTAAGTGATTTTAACGGAGCAGTTATTAAATATCTTTATCATTGTAATGAGGAATTTATTAGTAGAGTTAAAGAGATCCTTTGCCGGATAGATGAACAATTAATGATATAAATTAATGTTTTATTTTCCTATCATCATGCCGGGCAACCATGTACTTAGCTGGGGAACGGCCACCATGAGCGCTAAGAAGAGTATGAGGACAATCATGAAAGGCGCTATTCCCCTGAGAAGCTCCATTGTCTGTATATCAAAGGTGTTTCTCACCAGAAAGAGATTGATGCCCATGGGGGGAGTAATCAATGCTATTTCCATATTAGTTACGTACAGTATGCCAAACCATAGCGGATTATAGCCAAGCGCCATAACCATGGGAACAAAGATGGGTATGGTCAACATCATAATGGTAATCCCCTCGATAAAACAACCGAGAATGAGCAGAACAAGCATAATGCAGACAATTACCAGTACCGGCGATATCCCGAGTGACTTAACGAACGTGGCCAGACTCTCCGCCATGGCAGAGCTTCCCACGACATACGAAAAGAAGGACGCGCCAACCAGGATAATGAGAATCATGGCATTAATCAGCGCCGTTTCCAGCATCGCCCGGTAGAGGCCTTTGAGCCTGAGGCGGTAAAAGGTGACCGCAATCACCAGCACGACGAAACTGCCCACGCCACCTGCTTCCGTCGGCGTGGCAATGCCGAGATAAATGGAACCGAGTACGCAGGCCATAACCAGAGCAATAGGCCAGACCCTTTTCAGTGACGAGAACCTTTCTCCCCAGCTGACGGCGCCGACAGCACCACCGAGGGCGGGGTTTCGCGCGCAGAGGATGATGGGCACTATCGACAGCATAAGGGCCAGGATAACTCCCGGTATAATGCCAGCGATAAAAAGCCTGCCCAAGGGGACATTGGACATGATGGCGTAAATAATCATGGTGGCGCTGGGGGGAATCAGCGGTCCCAGGACACCACCACAGGTCAATGCTCCGAGACCGAGCGCCTTGCTGTAGTGATACCGTTCAAATTCGGGCACGGCGACCTTGCCCACGGCGATTATCGTGGGTCCGCTGGCACCCAGAGCGGCGGCCATCCCAGCTTCACCCCAGACACTGGCAGCGATTATGCCGCCGGGGACACGGGATAACCAGTTCCTGGCGGCGCGGAAGAGGTCTTCACCGATTCTGGTCTCGGCGATGGTGCAGGCCATCAGAGTGAACAGGGGGAGGGGGGTCCAGTTCAGGTTATAGAGCAGGTGAAAGGTGATCCAGCCGATTTTCGGAAGGCACGCACCACCGAAGGTGATAATCCCGACGATGATGGAAACAAATCCCAGGGAGTAGGCAATCGGCACTCCCAGCATCAGGAAGAGGAGCATGCCGGCCACACATATTATTGCCGCTGTTGTATAATCCATACTATCCCCAGTTTCCGGCGTAGTACGCCTAAAACGGCCAGCCGGTGCCGAACCTTACTCTCGCCGCTTCTTTATGCCACCTTTCAGGGAAGCGAAGCCTTTATAGAGACGGGCCAAGAGAACGAGAATGAGCATGGCATAGCCTATGGGTACCATCAGTTTTATCGGGAACAAGGGTTCCCGCCACGATGATGAGCTGACTTCGCCAATTTTTAACGAGAACAGAGATGTTTCAACCCCCTGCCAAGTAAGCATGAAGGCAAAGAAGAGCCCCATAAGAGGGGCGATAATATTAAGGATAATATGTCGCACCCGTTCAGGGAGATGACCGCTGATGAAATCGACCTTGATATGCCGGTCCAGCCTTTCCACAGCCGATATCGCAAAGACAAAGGAGAACAACAGAAACATGGTGCTGAACTCATAGGAATAGGGCTCCGGACTATTGAGCGCATAGCGACGTACCACACCGTAAGTCGCGGTAAACATCATCACGACTATCAGGATTCCGCTGAGCACCAGAAAGACGTGGCTGGCCTTCTCAATTATCCTGTCCAGTTTCCATCTGCCGTCCCTTTCCAATGACACGACCTCCTCATACTACCAGAGTTGCCTGAAGCCACCGCCTGCCAGGTTGACTACCGCTGACGGTTATCCGGCGCACCCTGCAAAGAGGGCAAACATCTCCCAGGATTCCTTTCGAGAGAAAGACTGCTCAGGACACATTTATTCATGCCGAGGAACACTCAGCTTCGGTGTATCGTACTTATAAAGTGAATCTACCGTACTTTACCGGTACGGATTACGGATTATCAGCGTTTGCCTTCTCGGCAATTTGCCGGATTTTCGCGCCGAAATCACCCAGACTGGCAAGTTTCTCATCAACATACGACTTGACCGCTGCTACCCATTTATCGCGTTCTGCCTTGGGTACGGTATAGACCTCTATCCCCAGAGAGGTGAGCGTATCTTTGTCCTCTTCCTCCAGATTGATGTGGACGGCGGACATCTCATCGGACACTCGCCACGCTTCCTCAATCAGGATATCCTGTACGTCCTTCGGCATCTCATTCCAGACGTCCAGGTTCAGAAGGTACGTGTTAAAGGTAGGGGAGGCATAGAACATCGTCACATAATCAGCAACATCAGCCAGTCCCGATATAATCGTCCACTGGGTTGAGGTGAGTACGGCATCGACGACGCCCTTCTCCAGGTTCGAGTAACATTCGGTCCACATAATAACCACGGGAGAAGCGCCGAGACTGGTTGACAGGGCGGCACCCTCCGGATTAGTAGCTCCAATCAGCAGTCCTTCCCAGTCCTCAAGGGTCTTCACCGGTTTTTTGGAGATCATCTCCTGGGCGCCGGTGGTATAGGCGGCCAGCCCTATCTGGTTCATTTTCCCCATGAGTATCTCGTTATACAGCTCCATTGACGGCCTGCAGGCGGCGGCATTTGCCCGGACGTTATTGTATAACATGGGTACTTCGGCAAGCCCGGGGTCGAGGCCGGCGAAAATGCCCAATCCTATCGAGGCCATCTCGACGGCGCCCGTCCTGACGGCGTCCATGGTCTCCGGTACTTTCACCAGTTGTTCGCCGGGGTATACCTTTATCTGGTAGGCGCCATCGGTACGGTCGCTGAATCTCTGCCCAAGCTCTTCAGCATTGACGGTGAGCTTATCACCGGCAGGCGTGGGGATAGTCAGCCTCAAGATAACCGGTTCTTTCGGCGCCGGGGCGGGAGCCGGGGCCGGAGCTGGCTCCGGTTCTGGCTCGGCACACGAGACAACCAAACTAAGAAGCACCGAGGTGACAATCACAAAAGTGGAAAGCAAGAATAGTATCCTTTTCATACTGTATTACCTCCTCCATCATTAAATTCAGTGACTGACTTATGATAACGTGGCGGTACTCGTTTTCCTGGTTAATCAGGTATAATTACTCGCCTGATTCAGGTAAAGAGGTCCTGCCACTATTCAGATATTCAGTCATCCGTGAAGTTATCTCGGAAAGGCGCACCTCCTTTCATCTGAGAGAGCCAGCAGCTACCAGCTTTATCACCCAGAACATGTGCGTTACCGTACTCCTATTGACAAAAGCTATCGTCGTGAGCCAGCGTGAGACATTCTAAGGCATATGCTGATAAATCTTTCTATGATTCCATATATGATATATTAGCCTAATTTACACCAGCACCATTCGGGTTGTCAATGCCGTCAGCCGGCAGAAGCGCGATGAAGTAACGCCCGAACCCTCCAATTGACAGGGCGCGTTGATATCCTTCGAGCAGGTAATCTGGCTGGTAGTAGAAACTGCTTCTCGGCCCTATTTCAGACCTTCAATTAAAAGGAATAGACTGGGTCATTGTTGGCGGAGAGTCTGGCCCAAAATCCAGACCAATGAAAAAGAACTGGGCACTTGATATTCGTAACCAGTGCCAAGCAAATAAAGTGCCATTTTCCTTTAAGCAATGGGGGGGATAAACAAGAAAAAGACGGGGCGAGAACTTGATGGTCGCACTGGGGATGAAATACCTTCACTAGTACCAAGTGCTCAATTATTATAAATTATCACCCCCCCTACCCCTCCTCCTTCTGCTTCCTCTCCTCTTCCCGCTTCTTCTCCAGGTCCGCCAGCTCTTTCTTCACCTTTTCCTGGCCAATCGGCCGGAATTTCTTATTAACCCAGCTCCCCAGGAAAAAATTGGTGCGCATGTTCCTTATCTCGTCCCAGGCGTCGTAAGGCTCCCGCTCTTTTTTATCCTCCCCTTCACCGCCCTTATCATCTATGTCAATGCCATGCCTGGCCCTGGCCGCCCGCAACTCGGCATCATCAGCATCGGAACCGACGAATATCTTCTTAAGAAAAGAAATAAAGCCCATCGTTACCTCTTTACGCGCTCTCTTTTGCACCCTCAAGATATACCCATACAGGTAAGCCTGTCAACATTCGGTAACATATCTACCTCACCCCCTGTGTCCCCCTGCCTTCGCCGAAGCGCCTGCCCGCCGCACGAGGCTTCGGCAGGCGAGAGCGGCTTGCCTTCGCTGAAGCTTTAGCACAAGCAGGCTACGCGCAGGCAGGCCTCTCCTATCAAGAAGAGGGGGATGGATAAGGAAGAGGGGCTGAAGCCCCTCTTAGACACCCCGGAATGACAATCCGTCGTTTTTGACATTTCATTTAAGGCCAGATATCATAATTAATAGACCATGTCTAAAGACCTCTACAACGATTTCCTGACCAGCGATGACACGCTGCGGATATACGGCGGTGAAACGCTGGTCTTCAGCTCGAAAAAAGACCGGCTGCTGCCCCTGATGGAGTACATCGCCGCGCACCAAGCGGGGGGCGGGCCGGTCATCATTTACGACAAAATCATGGGCAATGCCGCCGCCCTGCTCGCGGTCAAGGTAAACTGCCGGGAGGTCTACAGTCCCCTGGGCAGCGAGCTCGCCGTCAGGACCCTGGACAGCCACGGCATCAAGTACCACCTCACTACGACCGTCCCCTACATTCAACGACCCGACGGCCAGGGCATGTGCCCCATGGAAGAGCTATCCATCGGCAAAGACCCCGAGGAATTCTATCTGGAGCTCAAAGCCCGCATAAAAGCCAGTACATAGCAATTATTTAATAATGTCATTCTCGGGCTTGACCCGGGAATCCAAGCCACCACTCCCCCACTGGATTCCCGCTTTCGCTGGAATGACAATAAACCATTAATAAACACTCGCGCATATAGAACGAAAGGAGACCGCTTGGAAAAGATACGACTCGGCTAAGTACCGGCAACAGGCCTCTTGAATAAATACGGATACAAAAGTATACTAACGATATATTCCCAGGAAAATAAGTTCAGAAAGGAGACAACTTTATGTCAAAAGCAGAACTGGAGAAATATTTCAGAAAAGGCGTCGTGGCCGGAGAAACACCCCACCCCGAGGTTTCCGCGCCGCGCCTGGGTCTGCACAGCAACGAAGGCTTCGGCAACCGGGACTTCTCGATGAGCTGGTGGGCCATTACCGAACCCTTCGAAATGGTATCGGAGTGCCATGCCCACGACTTCGACCAGTTCCTGATTTTCGTGGGGGGAGACCTCACCAACATGCCCGACCTGGGCGGAGAGGTGGAACTGACCCTGAGTCTGGACGGTAAAAACCTGGAGAAGTTCGTCATTACCGAGGCCACAACAGTATTCGTCCCCGCCGGCCTATACCACTGCCCGCTCAACTTCAAGAAAATTAATGACCCCAAAAAGCCAATCCTTTTCCACGACCTCTTCTTTTCCCCGGAGTACAAGAGGAAAGAGTAGAAAACTTGACGACATTCACTCCTTAAAAAGGCTTTTTGCCGACAATGGTTGAGTCAAAAGTGGGTGCAAACATAATATGCCCGAACATAATCGGTTTATCCACCTTCTTAAAATCTAGAGGGCAATGCAGCACGTTCCCCGGAACATACACCCATGTGGTAGTTGTGATAATATGAGTTTCTGCTTCCTCACCCTCACCCATTACGAACTCGACCTCAGCCCCGAATTCTTTGAAATTCATAGGGTCGCCACCAATAAAATACAGGATTTCGGCAACGGCATGCCTATGCCCTTCAGGTATCATTTTGAAGGGTCTATAAATGGGGCGCAGGACCTGTACCAGAGGCTCATCCCACCCTTCTACGGGAGCCTTCTGCCCGATCCCTATATATACCGGCGCCTGGGGGTCAGAACCCGGGTGAATTATTCCCCAGGGCTCTTTTAAGAAATATTTCCCATATTTTGTTTCAGTCATTTGTATTTCCTTCCTTATATTTCCTCAGAGTTACTCTTAGTTAAACACAATATGGTCTCTAATTTCAATTGGATCAATATATTACGTTGTCGTCAGAGGATCGAAAAATCGCCTGCTAATTAGAAGTTAGACCTTACCCCTACTTTTTGCTATTATTGAATCGGTGTGTGCCTGCTATCTGTCTTTCTAAATAACAGGAGGCAATTATAATGGAAGCAGCTATTAAGGAGAAATCTCTGACTCTCTGGAAGAAATACTTTAACGATGCCGAACTGCCCATCACCTTCTATTACACCGATGAAGAAGGCCATGCCGAAGCGGTCAAGCCCGGCTCGGTGCCCCGGTGCGTCATCGGAGCGCTGGCTAAAGCGCAGGAAGGTCAGCCGCTCTGTTTCGATGCCGACGCCGTAGGCTGCCCCGGAGGTAAGAGATACCTCGGCTTTGCGGAAGAAATCATGCCCGACTTCGAGTACTTCCTCTCCTGCGGTATCCCCGGCAAGCTGGAAGGCGAGCGTTACAAGAAAACGCCGGAGATAGTCAAAGAGTACATGGCGAAGCACTCGCCCGTAATGAAAGCCCCCGGCCGCTTTATCGTCTTCAAGAGGTGGGACAAGCTGCAACAAGATGACAATCCGGAGGTCGTCATCTCCTTCGCCAGGCCGGATGTCCTTTCCGGACTTTTCAATCTGGCCAGCTTCGACGAAGCGGAGCAGGACATGGTCATCGCCCCGTTCGGCTCCGGCTGCTCTACCATCGTGCAGTACCCTTACCTGGAGATAAAATCCCGGAATCCCCGGGGAGTCATCGGTATGTTCGATGTTTCGGCGCGTCCTTTCGTTCCCAGGGACATGCTGACCTTCGCTGCGCCCATAAGCAAGTTCACCAGAATGATAGATAACATGGAAGAGAGCTTCCTCATCACGCCGTCATGGGCCGAGGTGCAGAAAAGAATTAGATAGTTTATAATTCAGTAATTAAAATTTTCGAGCAGGACCAGATTGCGCGGGCGGCGGAGCCGGGGCTGGGAGTTACCTCGGCCGACCAGATTGAGCTCGTCACCGGCGATAAAGAGGGCGAGGAATATGCCGGTGAGGTAAGGGAGGTGCTCACAGGTGGGTAACCCTGCCCCGCCAACCTCCATATTATCTTTTCCCATCCTGACACCCTCACAGCATCTACGGCTTATCACGCAGTTATTCGCTACCCTACCCATGGGGCGTCTAAGAGGGGTGGGAGAACTGGATTCCAGCCTGCGCTGGAATGACAATGAGTAGAGATTGCTTCACGGAGTTTATCCTGAGCGTAGCGTGAGGACTCGCAATGACGGAGGAGGTTTTGCGTCCCCCCACCCCTTTAAGCTACAATGAGACACAAAGGAAATCATTCTATGCTGGCCAAAGTAACAAGCGGCGCCATCGTGGGGCTGGACGGGGCTTTAGTGGAAGTAGAGGTGGACATTTCGTCCGGCCTGCCCGCATTCACCATCGTCGGCCTGCCGGATGCCGCTGTCCAGGAAGCCAAGGAGCGCGTCCGCGCCGCTATACGCAACTCCGGCGGCACCTTCCCCATGAAACGCATCGTCGTCAACCTGGCGCCGGCCGACCTGAAAAAGGCGGGGCCTGCCTACGACCTGCCGATAGCCATCGGTATCCTGCTGAGCTCCGAGCAGGTCAGCGCCGATATTGCCGATACCATGTTGCTCGGAGAGCTGTCCCTCGACGGAGGCCTGCGCCACACCAACGGTGTATTGCCGCTGGTAGCCCTGGCCCACGATGAAGAAATCCCCAATGTCATCGTGCCGGAGGCCGACGCCGGCGAGGCATCCCTGATAGAGGGCGTGAAGGTCATACCCATGTCTTCATTGACTCAGCTCGTCGGTTATCTACAGGGAGAAATTCCGGCCCCGGAATACAAACCGCAAAAGATTCCCGACCGTGACTCGCCGCTGATGAATATCACCGACCTGGCACATATCAAGGGACAGGAACACGTCAAGCGCGCGCTGGAGGTGGCCGCCGCCGGAGGGCATAACATGATAATGCGCGGGCCGCCGGGCAGCGGCAAGACCTTGTTGGCCCGCGCCCTGCCCTCCATACTGCCACCGATGACCAACAATGAAGCCCTGGAGGTCACCAAGATTTACAGCGTCAGCGGCCTGCTCCCCTCGGATACCCCCCTGGTCAGGCAGCGGCCCTTCCGCTCCCCCCACTACACCATTTCCAACGCAGGACTGGTGGGCGGAGGGCACTGGCCCAAGCCGGGGGAGATAAGCCTCAGCCACCGCGGCGTACTTTTCCTGGACGAACTGCCCGAGTTCGGGCATTCACTGCTCGAAGTGCTGCGCCAGCCGCTCGAAGATAAGGTCGTTACTATAAGTCGCGCCCAGGGAAGGGTCACCTTCCCGTCCAACTTTATGCTGGTGGGGGCCATGAACCCATGCCCCTGCGGCTACTACGGCGACCCGTTCCACAAATGCACCTGCCCGTCCAGTCTGGTCTCCCGTTACCAGAGACGCATCAGCGGGCCGTTTATCGACCGCGTGGACATATTCGTGGAAGTGCCGCATATCGATTACGAGAAGCTGACGGATGACCGACTGGGAGAGCCATCTGAGAAGGTGCAGGCCAGGGTTACCGCCGCCCGCGCCCGCCAGCTGGAACGTTTCAAAGGAACGAGATTAACCAGCAACGCCGAGATGACACCCGCCGAGATACGCGAGTTATGTCATGTAGAGGATGCGGCGCAGAGCCTGCTAAAGGCGGCCATGAAACAGCTCTACCTCTCCGCCCGCGCCTTCCACCGTGTTCTCAAACTGGCGCTCACCATCGCCGACCTGGAGGACTCAGACATCATTAAAGCCCACCACGTGGCCGAGGCCATCCAATATCGACCGAGAAGGACGGAATAGGCCAACCCCAGTAACTTCTTACGTTAACCTCCTCTTTGATTTATTTGGTACTTCCCTACATGGTGTGGTATGCTATTTTAAAAGGCAGGTAATACCATGAAACACTTCACCGTTAAGAACAAAGTACTTCAATCCATCTTTATTATTGCTATGCTGGCAGTACTGCTCGTGACGTTTACCTCGTGCGAAGGCATGGGGTTCCCCTCCGCCACGCCGCAGGAGACGCCGGAACCGGAGCCGGTTAAGACGGTTAGCTCGACGGCCGTCAACTCCAGAGATGCCGCCATACTGGCGGTCTACCAGCACCTGCTCGATGAGGCCGGGAGTTACGATGCCAAGATGTACCTTTCCGATTTCTATACCACCTGCGATAACTGGACGGTGCAGTCGGACTACTTTAAGGACGGTTCCAGCACCTGGCATGTCGTGGTTGATATGACCGAGAGTGAGGACTGGGCATTTCGCCCCTACTGGCAGCAGGCCAGCTGGCTTGTCTTCAAAGACGGCAAAGTAATACCATCCAACCTCTTTCAGGCCAACGCGCTGAGAATCGAGGCCGACCTTCAGGCTCTAAGCCCCCCTCTAAAAGCGGAATAATACTGAGCGTATGATATTTATTCATGCCTGTGTGCCATACGTTTAAATTGACTCCGACTATCAGGTGCCATCGATGAAATATACGAGTAACGTCCTCGTGCCTGGCAGAAACCCCGAAGGGTAAACGGCTATATTTTAATAAGGAGGATTAGGAAAAGTGGCTGAATTAAAACATGCTAAATACATCGTTACCGACATAAAACATGATATGAAACTTCCTCAATACCGGATTGGCGCTTTAAAAGCGCAGCAGAGGCCTCCCGAAAAATCGACCCGGGTGATGTGGCTCGACGACGAGGTTATACCCGGCGCCTTCTATACGGAATGCGTCTGGTTCATGCCGGGGATGGGGTCCGAGCAGGCCACAGTTGGTACTCACTCGCACTCTTTTGACGAGGTTGTATCGTTCTTCGGGACCAACTACGAAGACCTGT
The DNA here is from genome assembly GCA_034430675.1 of Dehalococcoidales bacterium. GTDB lineage: Bacteria > Chloroflexota > Dehalococcoidia > Dehalococcoidales > RBG-16-60-22 > JAFGPF01. Next base: position 53,035 of record DAOUEB010000027.1, on the reverse strand, counting down.
ATGATTTAGGCGGTGAAGTCGAGCTATGGCTGGAAGACGAGAAAATCATCATGACCAGGAGTTTCCTGGCATTTGTACCAGCCGGGATGAAGCACTGCCCGCTGATTATCAGGAGAGTGGACAGGCCCATTTTTCACTTCACGGTCGGAACCGGAAAAGAGTACGGTTAAATAATACGAGACATTTACCTTGAATTCGTATAACCAAATAACAACGAAAGGAAAATGGCAAAAATGGCAGAATCAAAATACGGGAAGTATATCTGTACGGAACTCAAGAAAAACATAGAGCTGCCCGGGTTCAGGGCCGGTGAAAGAGAAAGGCTCGGCCAGGGAGAAGTCGAGGGTAAGCGCCGGTTTATGGAGCACGTCGTCTGGATGGACAGCGAGGTGATACCGGGCGCTTTCTATGCCGAGGCCGTCTGGTTCTGGCCCCAGGCGATGAAGGACATGCCGCCGATGAGGCCGCTGACCCCCGAAGAAGAGAAGAAGAACCCGGTCCTTGCCCCCCACAGCCACCCCTTCCCCGAGCTTCTGTCTTATTTCGGAACCAACACGGATGACCCGAGCGACCTGGGCGGCGTTATCGAGTTCTGGATGGAAGACGAGAAATACGTCTTCGATAAGAGCTTCGTGGTCTACATCCCGGAAAACGTCCGGCATTGCCCCCTCAGGACACTGAGAGTAGACAGGCCCATGTTCCACTTCACCATGGGCCCGGGCCAGATGTACCGCTAACGGGATTGTCCCTTAACCTGAATCGAAAACAAATATATATTGATAGAAGAGGAAAAGAGAAATGGCAGAAAAGAAATACGCTAAATACTTTGTTACCGCGGATAAACCCAACCTGAAGCTCCCTTCATACCGCCATGATTACGACTTTATCAAGCGGGTGACTCACATAGACGCCGATACCGTACCCGGCGCCAAGTTCTACAACGAGTGCATGTGGATTACGCCGGGAGATACGTCCCGGGGAGATAAGGTCCTGGCGGACTCCCATACCCATAACTGGGGACAGTACCTCGGCTTCTACGTATATAACTACGATGATATCCACGACCTGGGAGCCGAAATAGAGTTCACGATAGATGGAGAAAAGCACGTAATCAAAGAAAGTTTTTCGGCATTTATACCGGCGGGCGTGCAGCATGGCCCCTTAATCGTCAGAAACGTGACCAAACCCATTTTCCACTTCTCCGCGGGGTCTACCGAGTTTTACGAATAAAAGAATAAAAGCCTTCTGATAATAGTCGTCACTCCTTTGAATCCACCGACACAGGCCGGTTGAGCCGGAAGAGTGAGGAAATCTCACCTGATTAATTCCTGATGGAAGGGAAACGAAAAAAATGACTGAATCGAAATACGGCAAATACATCGTCAGCGAGCTAAAGCAGCCGGCAGTGGAAGCCGACTGGAGTCCGCCGATATCGGCAGCCGGGAAAAATAAAGGCGGTCGCGTCCTGTACCTGGACAATAATGTCGCACCGGGAGCTTTCTACATGGAATGCGTCTGGGTACTGCCCCGGCCGGCGGGCACCGTGCCGGGTGGCGAGGCCGGCAGGAGTGTCGGCACGGAACCCCATACGCACGACTACGACGAGGTTATTGCCTTCATCGGCACCGATTTGGATGACCCTAATGACCTGGGCGCCGAGGTCGAGCTATGGCTGGGGGACGAAAAGCATATCATCACGAAAAGCTGCCTCGTCTTTATCCCCGCGGGACTCCAGCACTGCCCGCTGACGTTCCTGAAAGTGGACCGTCCCGTGTTCCACTATACCACGGGTCCCGGCAAGATGTACTTCTAAAGATTAGCTTCGGGGATAAGCCTGGCCGTCACGGAGCTCTATTAAGACCCGGACAGAAGCCAGAAAATAATACCCGCTATCAGCATCATAACTCCCAAGGCGATGGCTATCCAGCCACCTGTTTTCAATGCCCCTGGCTGCGGGCGCTCCGGCCAGTGTGACACGAACTCTCTCACGTCAGTACGGGCCGTGAGAGCTTCATAGTATTTCTTTTCCTCGTACCTACCCCAGATAATCCCGCTAATACCCAGGACCATAAACACACCGCCCACAATCATCATTACATCCCAGTCCCCTTGAGGCATAGTACGGCCGACTCCTTAACGTGGAGTATTAGTGCTAAAACTATATGCCATCGGCGCGGAATTTGCAAACAGGCGGGCCAGTCCGTAAACCCCACCCGCCTGCTATATCAGAACAAAGTTATTTGACTTCGGCAGTGGCGCCGGCTGCTTCCAGTTTCTGTTTGGCCGTGGCGGCCTCTTCCTTGCTGATGCCTTCTTTAACCGGTTTGGGCGCGCCTTCCACCAGGTCCTTGGATTCTTTCAGACCCAGGGTGGTCAACTCGCGGACGGCCTTGATGACATTAATCTTGTTAGCGCCGATTCCCGTAAGAATGACGGCGAACTCCGTCTGCTCCTCGACCTCGGCCGCTTCAGCCGCCGGTGCTGCCGCAGCAGCTACGGCTACCGGTGCCGCGGCGCTAACGCCGAACTCGGTCTCCAATGCCTTCACCAGTTCCGCCAGCTCCAGCACGGACATATTCTTGATAGTCGACATTATATCGTCGATAGCTGCCGACGATACCTTGGGCTTCTCGGCCTTGGCCGCCTTGGGTTTCCTGGCCTCTTCCTTTTCCGGCGCGGGCTTTTCAGCCTTCGGCTTTTCCGGTGCGGGCTCCTCGGCCTTCGGTTCCTCTACCGCAGCTTCTTCTTTCTTCTCTTCGTCTGCCATTTTACTCTCCCTCCAGTTGTTGAATTCTAGCCTGCAGCACTCCCATAACACCCCTGATAGGGCCCGCAAGCACATTTACCAGTCCGTAGATTGGACTCTGCATTCCGGCCAGTACCTGGCCTATTAACACCTCTCTCGATGGTAATCTGGCCAGGGACGCCACATCACCGGGGCTTAAGACTCTATCCGACAAAAAGCCCCCCTTGATTCTCAGGATTGACTTCGTGGTGCGGATGTAATCCGTCAGGACCTTGGCCACGTCGGGTATCTCACCATAGCCGAAAGCCACAGCTACCGGACCCGAAAAAGAGTCAGCCAGTTCGCCCATGCCGGCCTTCTTTGCGGCGAATTGCGCCAGCGAGTTCTTCACTACCCTGTATTCGATACCCGCCTCTCTTAGTTTGCGGCGCAAATCGTTCAACTCGGCAGTAGCCAGACCCCGGTAGTCCGTCAGGACACCGACATTGCACCCGGAGAATGTCTCCTGCAGGCTTTCGACGAGCTTTACCTTCTTTTCTGTTACCATTCTCATACCTCCTGCAATACCGCCGTACTCCACGCTAATTAAACCATGTGTAAAGAAAAAGCCCCTGTGCCTGCCGCACAAGGACCTGACTAAATCTGTACTCAGTACAGTATCGCTTTATCCTCGGCAGGCACACCATTAAGCCCCGATAGAATCGGGACACCCGCTGTCTCAGGACTCTTAATTCAATTACTAATCTATTTTAGCACAACTCTACGGGGTCGTAAAGTTAACTGGCACTTAAAGTGAGTGCGGTCGAAAGGTCGAGCTTTATACCCGGCCCCATGGTGGTGGTAATATAGGCGCTCTTGACATACTGTCCCTTGGCGCCGCTGGGCCTGGCCTTGACCACGGCTTCCATTACCGCCGTCAGATTATCCATTAACATTGCAGCTTCAAAGCTGACTTTACCCAGAGGCACGTGGATAATGGCCGTCCTGTCCAGTTTATATTCCACTCTCCCCTTGCGCGCGTCCTCAATTACCCTGGGCAAATCATTCATCTGGACAACCGTCCCGGACTTGGGATTGGGCATCAAGCCCCGCCTGCCCAGGATTTTACCCAGCTTGCCTACCTTACCCATCATCTCGGGGATGGCAATGGCCGTATCGAAATCAATCCAGCCATCTTCAATTTTCTTGATAAGGTCATCACCGCCGACGTAATCCGCGCCGGCGTCCGAGGCCACTTTCTCCGACTCTCCCTGGGCAAAAACCAGAACACTCACCTTCTTGCCCAATCCGTGAGGCAGCAGGGCTACCCCTCTTACCTGCTGCTGAGCATTGCGCGGGTCGAGACCCATCCGCAGGTGAAGCTCGATGGTCTCATCGAACTTGGCATGGGCCGACTTTTTGGCCAGCCCAATCGCTTCCTGCGGTTGGTATGCCGTTGTCCGGTCAACCTGTGCTGCTGCTTCCTGATATTTCCCGCCGTGTCTTACCATGTTACTCCACCTTTATACCCATACTCCGGGCAGTTCCTTCAATAATCCGCTCGGCGGCTTCAATACTATTGGCGTTCAGGTCTCTGGCCTTAAGCTCGGCAATTTCACGGAGCTTTTGCCTGGAGAGCGTACCGGCCTCCTCATGACCCGCCCGGCCGCTGGCTTTCTCAATGGTCAGTGCTTTCCTGAGCAAATCGGATGTCGGCGGCGTCTTGGTTATGAAGGTATATGTCCTGTCTTCATAAACCGTTATTTCAACCGGTATAATGGAACCGGACTGGTTTGCCGTCCTTTCGTTATACTCCTTACAAAAACCCATGATATTGAGCCCGTGCTGACCTAAAGCCGGACCCACCGGCGGTGCCGGATTTGCCTGCCCGGCTGGAATCTGTAGTTTAATAACTGCTTTTACCTTTTTTGCCATTCTATATCTCCGGGAACATCACAGTTTGTCTATCTGTAATAAGTCAAGCTCCACCGGCGTTTCCTGACCGAATAAGGAGAGAAACACTTTGACTTTGCCTTTTCCCATGTTTATCTCATCGACGACACCCACGAAATCAATAAACGGGCCGTCAGTAACCCTGACGCTCTGCCCCCTGCGGAAGCCAACCTTGACCTTGGGAGTCTCGGCCATCATCTGTTTCAGAATCTCACCAACCTCTTTCTCCTGCAGTGGCGTCGGTGTGTTGCCGCTGCCGACAAAACCGGTAACGCCCGGAGTATTACGAACGACGCTCCAGCTGGTTTCATCCATCCTCATCTGAACCAGGACATAACCGGGCAATATTTTCTTGGTCACCGTGCGGCGGCGTCCACCCTTGACCTCAATCTCATCCTCGGTGGGTATCACCACCTGGGCAATTTCATTCCCGGAGTCCATGAACTTAACACGCTGCGCCAGGTTCTTCTTGACCCGCTCTTCATGCCCGGAATAGGTATGAATCACATACCAGCTTTTGTCATTCTCCGCCACAAATAACCTCACTACCTGAATTTTTGGGAAAGACAACGACTGTCCCGTACACCAGACGACCTCAATTCAATCCAGGAGACAAGCTCTTATCTACCCACGAAAATCTTGTTCACGAGTTCAGTGAAACCGAAATCAATAGCTCCCAGAACGATGCCCGCAATAATGGTAACAATCAGTACCAGTCCCGTTAAGTACGCAATCTCTCTCCTGGTGAGCCAGACTACCTTTTTCAGCTCATTGACAGTCTCGCTAACGTAATTGAATAGCTTAAAGCCTCTTCGCTTGGTTGTCGTCTGATGTGTCATCGCCGGTAACTTCCACTTAATAGCAGCGCCTGGCTACTTTGCCTCCCGATGCAGTCGATGTGTGCGGCAGCGGGGGCAATACTTGTTAAGCTCTAAACGCTGCGTATCGTTTCTCCTGTTTTTGGTTGTCGTATAGGTCCGCTCCTTGCACTCGGTACAGGCAAGGTAAATCACACCCCGTGCTTCAGCTTTCTTGGCCATAATTTATTCTAGAATCTTGGTAAAGGTGCCAGCACCTACCGTCCTACCTCCTTCACGAATAGCAAAACGCAAACCCTCTTCCAGAGCGACCGGGTAGATGAGTTTTATCTTCATATTGATGTTATCACCGGGCATGACCATCTCTACGCCTTCCGGCAGCTCGATGGTGCCGGTAACGTCGGTCGTCCGGATGTAGAACTGGGGCTTGTAGCCGTTAAAGAACGGTGTATGCCGGCCGCCTTCATCCTTGGTCAGAACGTAGACCTGACCCTCGGCGTAGGTATGCGGTTTGATGGTACCCGGAGCCGCCAGCACCTGACCACGCTCGATGTCTTCACGCTCGACGCCCCTGAGAAGCGCACCGACGGCATCGCCCGCCTCGGCCTGGTCCAGCGTCTTATGGAACATTTCCAGACCGGTAATAACGACCTTGCGAGGCTCATGATGCAGCCCGACAATCTCGACATCGTCGCCGACTTTAACCGTACCGCGTTCAACCCTGCCGGTGGGCACGGTGCCCCGCCCCTTTATGCTGAAAACGTCCTCGACGTGCATCAGGAACGGCTGGTCCTTGGGGCGTTCCGGTACCGGGATATAAGCGTCAACGGCATCCATCAGCTTCAGGATAGGGCCACACCACTCGCATTCCCTCTTACCGCAGCCGCACTCGAGGGCTTTAAGGGCGCTGACACGTACAACCGGGATATCATCGCCGGGGAACTCGTACTTGCTGAGAAGCTCCCTTACCTCGACTTCCACCAGTTCCAGTAGCTCCTCGTCATCCATCATGTCCACCTTGTTCAGGGCGACCACAATGTAAGGGACCTGCACCTGACGCGCCAGCAGGACATGCTCTCTGGTCTGCGGCATGGGCCCGTCCGGAGCGCTCACTACCAGTATAGTCCCATCCATCTGGGCGGCGCCGGTAATCATGTTTTTAATAAAGTCGGCATGACCGGGACAGTCGATGTGGGCATAATGCCTTTTTTCCGTTTCGTATTCAATATGGGCAATGGCAATGGTCAGACCCCTCGCCTTCTCTTCCGGGGCATTGTCGATACTCTCGAAGGTGCGGTAGCCGGTGGTGCCGTACTTGGACAATACCAGTGTTATCGCCGAGGTGAGGGTCGTCTTTCCGTGGTCAACGTGACCGATAGTACCCACGTTTACATGTGGTTTCGACCTGTCAAATTTCTCTTTCGCCATTTCAACCTCCCTTTATTCCGAGCCCACAATCGGATTCGAACCGATGACCCCATTCTTACCAAGAATGTGCTCTACCGACTGAGCTATGTGGGCGCCAGTTTTATTATACAGATTTATATGACTATTTGTCTATACTTCATTATAGTATTGGACTTACATTATGGTGGAGGGGGCAGGATTCGAACCTGCGTAGCCCTTAGGGCGGCAGATTTACAGTCTGCTCCGATTAACCACTCCGGCACCCCTCCCGGCGCAGTCCACCACTTTAAACCCAGCCCGAGGAGGGATTCGAACCCTTCAACCTACCGATTACAAGTCGGTTGCGCTTCCATTGCGCCACTCGGGCATAATTCTCAGCACAATAAAATAATAGGGTAACTTAAATATTATAAGAACGGTGAACGTAAAAGTCAAGCTGCGCGTGTACAGCGCGGGTACGCTAACGGTAAAAGATGTAGCGCATCCTTCTCCTGTAGAAATAGCCGGCGACGAGGCCGACGGCCAGTCCGCCCATGTGTGCCTGCCAGGCTACTCCGGGTATAAAAGACCAGATAACGAAAAACACGAGAACCACAACCCAGAGAGGCATCGGGATAAAAAAGTACAACCGAACCGTTAATCTGGGCATCATCACCACCAGGGCTCCCGCGATGGCATAGACAGCTCCAGAGGCACCAACGGCTATGGACAGAGAGTCTCCCAGGAGTAAGTACAGGACATTACCTACAATACCGCCAACGAAGTAGACGAGGAGAAACCTGCCACTTCCTATCAATCGGTGTAAGAAAGAGCCGAAAAAATAAAGAGTAATCATATTACCGAAGATATGTCCAAAACCACTATGAACGAACATAGCGGTTAATATAGTCCACGGTCGGCTGGGGAAGTAATACGGTATCAACCCCATGTAATAGGTAAACCTGTCGCTGATAACTTCATGATACTCACCGAAAGGATACCTCCCCTCGCCAGAAACAAGAATAGCCACGAAAAACATCAGATTGGCGATGATTATTATCCATACGGGACTCAGGGTGAAACCACCGTAGTCCCTGGTTCTCCTCGCCGGGGGGGGAGAAGGCCTCATATAGTCTCTATCGCTTAATGGCAATTATCAACTCCGTAACCGATATATCCATACCCATTATAACAGCTTTCTACACGCGCGGGTAGCCTTGCAGGCTTGACTTCAAAGCGGGAAAAAGCGATAATATTTAGGATTCCGCATAAGTATTCCCGAGTAGCTCAGTCGGTAGAGCGGGCGGCTGTTAACCGCTTGGTCGTTGGTTCGAGTCCAACCTCGGGAGCCAATCTCCCCGATTAACCTATCCGTCCTCCCATCGGTATAAATTTTTCTTCAGTTAAAATCTAACGGGTATGCGTACCGTAGGCGATGTGCGTGCCGCCTTCCGGATACTCGAATCCTTTGGCGGCTATCTTTACCATCTCATGTCCCAGCTCCCTGGTTGCCTGCATGCACTTCTCCATGTTTTTCACGTCGCCTTTGCCACCGGCATAAGCGGCGATAAAGCTGGCCGGTAGCATACGTCGCGTAATCATGTAGAAATACAGTTCCTTCACGGCGTCGACGAGTCCGAAGCTGCCGGCGACGGCTATAATACCTCCTACCTTATTGGCCAGAGTTTTCCCGGGCTGGTTCAGGGCAATCGTCCGGTCGATGACCGTTTTACCCTGCCCCGTCATGTTGTAGAAATACACCGGCGTGCCGAAGATAATGCCATCGGCTTCCAGCAGCTTAGCATATAAGTTCTGCATTTCGTCCTTGATATGGCACTGGCCCGCCTTCCGGCAACCCCAGCAGCCATCGCAGGGCTTTATATCCTTACCGGCAACGCTATAGAGCTCCGTTTCCGCTCCTTCCTCCTGAGCGCCGCCGAGCGCCTGGTTCAGCAGAGTTACCGTATTGCCATCCGGCCGCGGACTGAATGAAAGACCTAAAATTTTCACCTCTTGCCTCCTATATTTAGATGCATCATATTACCTCATTATAGCACCGGCAAATTGCGGCAGGAAACAGAAAGCACAGATATAAACCTGTGCTTTGGTAAATTCACACTATTAAATACCCTAAAGTTTAATTTCAGTAAGTTTGGGACTGACGATTAATTTCGGCTCGGTTACCGACTGGACATCTTCGGCGGTCAGGCCGGACGCTACCTCTCTAAGTAAAAGACCTTTCGGGGTGACTTCTATAACCGACAGGTCGGTAACGATAAGGTTAACCACCCCCTGCGCTGTCAGGGGATAGGAACACTCCTTGACAATCTTGTACTGGCCATCGTTGGTTATGTGCATCATGGCGATAATGACTTTTTTAGCGCCGACAGCCAGGTCCATGGAACCGCCGATATTGCCGATATCCTCCGGCAATCCCCGGCCCGGGTTCTGCCACCCTGCCAAATCGCCCTTTTCCGAGACCTGTAAGGCGCCCAGGACGGCCACGTCCATGTAACCGCCCCGTATCATGGCGAATGACTCGTTTTCGGAAAAATAGCAGCTACCCGCCAGCTCGGTGACCGGCTGGCAGCTGGCATTGATGAGGTCCTGCTCCACCTCGTCCTTGCCGGCCAGGGGGCCGGTATTGAGCATGCCAAGCTCGGCCTGCAGTACGATATCTCTACCCTCAATCCAGTCAGATACCAGGGTGGGTATGCCGATACCGAGATTAACACAGGTCCCATCCTCAAGCTCATTGGCGATTCGGAGTGCTATTAATTCCCTGGATAGTCCCTTTAACTTTTTGGTTACGTTCACTCCCTTTTTCTCCTCTAAGGATATCAGTCGATAGTCGGGAAGTAAGTAGGCCTGTCTACTTTCACCACCCTCTGAACGTAGACACCCGGTATATGCACCATGTCCCCATCAATATCACCGGGCTCCACCAGGTTCTCCACGACGGCAATAGTAATTTGCGCCGCTGCTGACATCTCCGGACTGTAATTCCTAGCAGTCATGCGACATTGGAGATTACCCATACGGTCGCCCTTGTAGGCATACACGAAGGCATAGTCGGGCTTGAGAGCGAGCTCCAGGAGATACTCTTGTTTTCCAAATTTCTTTTTCTCCTTACCCTTCTCCACAACCGTACCCACGCCGGTGGGGGTGTAGAAGGCGGCGATACCGGCTCCGGCTGCCCTTAGCTTTTCGGAGAAGGTGCCCATCGGGTATACTTCCATTTCAAGCTCGCCGGCACGAACCGCCTGCTCGGTGGGAGAATCGGCTCCCCGGCTGGCCGAGCGATAGAAAGGATAGTTGCAGATGGCCTTCTTAACCTGCTTATTGATAACTAATTGATTGATATCCTCATTGCCCGGCCCCATCTGCATGCAGATGATAATCAGGTCTTTAGCCCCCTGCCTGGCCAGAGCCTTTATCAGGGGGATAGGCGTTCCAGCGGTAAAGAAGCCGGCTATAGCGACGGAAGCTCCATCAGGAATGTCCGCCACAGCTTCATCCAGGCTGGGAAATACCTTGTCCAATATTCAGTCCTCCTGGTTCTAGTCCTTATGGCGGATTTCGTAACCGATTGTTTTTAACGCCTCTTCCAGAGCAAGCTCCATGCACCTGTAAGACTTCACCGAGCCCAGGTCGGCCATGAGCGGTTCCATCGCCCGGGCCAGGGCAGTCTGCATATCGGCGATAATACAGTCCGCTCCGAGCAATCGTACGGTTCGTATCACCTTGGCGAAATGTCTGGCGACCTCACCATCGTCCACTACAGTGCCAGACAGGTCGAGCAGTATCACGCGCGTCTTGACCTTCTCAACATGATTGAGCAGATTGGTGGTGATGTCTTCAAAGCGGTCAACATCGAGATGTCCGACGATGACCATAATGGAAAGTCCCGGGTATAACTCGAAAACGGGGGCCGCCAGCGCCTTCCACTTATCGAGCCTGGCCTCCAGCTCATCGACGCGGGCCTTGACCTGAGCCTCGGCGCCGGCCCAGGGTCGGTACTTGGCAAAATAGCCGACACCGCCGATATACTTACCAGCGCTATCATAAAGATGTGATGCCGAAACACGCACCGGAACTATCTTGCCTGATTTTGTCTTCGTGGTGGTTTCCATGTCGTGAACCGTCCCGCCAGCTTCATAGATTTTGCGGTTGGCTACCCGGGCGGCCTCGATATTCTCGTAGACTTCAACAATGCTCTCGCCAATAAGCTCATTCATATTACGTTCGGTGAGCTTGCAGGCCTCATTGTTGGCGAACTTGATAACTCCTTCGGCGTTGATGGCGAGAATGGCATCCGGGCAGCTATTAAGCAAAGCCTCGAGATTACCACGGGGAGTTGTCGTTTGTTTTTCCATCGTTCTCTACCTCCTATTATCCCGGAATGAATCCTCAGATACGTGGATTAGAGTAAATAGGTCTACATACCTAAGTATATATAAGGGAAAAGGAAATTGTCAAAATCAACGGTTTTATTTGGGGAACCCGATTGTAAAAAAACACGCCATCTTTTATTATAGAAGTGGTTTTACCGGACATGAAGAATCTCAACAATTCAGCCGATACCGTTACCTTCCTTGGAACCGCTGGCGCCCGATTCATGGTGAGCCGACAGCTGGCTGCCTCAGGCGGCCTCTGGCTGAGCTTGAAGGGAACCGAAATACTCGTCGACCCCGGCCCGGGCAGCATCGTCCAAACCACCAGGAGAAAACTGAACGCGGAAAAGTTGAGCGCCATTATACTTTCGCACCGTCACCTGGACCATGCGGCGGATGTCAACGTTATGATTGAAGCCATGACCAACGGCGGCTTTAACCGGCACGGCTGTCTATTTGCCCCCGCCGACGCCCTGGAACATGAGCCGGTTATCTTCTCGTACCTGAAAAATTACATCGAAAATATCGTGGTACTGGAGGCAGAAAAATCATACACAGCGGGTAACGTAACCTTCACCACATCGGTCAGGCATATACACCCGGTGGAGACCTACGGCATGGTTTTTCACGCTTCTAGTCATACCTTCGCCTATATTACCGATACAAGGTATTTCGACGGCCTGTACCGGAGCTATGACAGCGAGCTGCTAATCATCAACATGGTACTTACGGAACCCAGGCCACCCATCGACCACCTTTCCATACCGGATGTCGAACGTATCATTAATGAGATAAAGCCCAGGGTAGCCATTTTAAGTCACTTCGGCCTGCGCGTATGGCAGGCAAAGCCGTGGAAAATAGCCGAAGAACTATCCCAAAAGACCGGGGTCAGGGTAATCGCCGCGCGGGACGGTATGAAATTCGACCTGGCACAACTGGAAGAGACGTAGAGAGGCAACTATCTATCGGAGGAAAGTAATACAATGAACTATTCACGCCTGAAAGTATGGTGCACCGTTACCTTTACGATGGCTGTTATCGCTATAGTTATCCGCGCTATCTGGCAGATTGTGGTCATACCCACACCAAAAACCATGCTTATTTTCGTACCGCTTATCGTGGCACTCCTCGGCGTAGACGCCCTTGTTGTTTATCTTGTGTTTAAACCCGAAAAGCTGAAAAGCCTGCCGTTCTCCATCGGAATGACCGTAGGGCTCACCGCCGGGCTCCTGGCCGGCGTTACTCACTTTGTCCGCTTCATCATTTCGACGCAGGCCGACCCCTTTTTCAGCAAGGTAATAGGCTACCTGATAGTGCTTTCCAGCGTCAGCGCCTATTTTATATTTCTGTATGTAATCTGGTCACTAAGGAAAGCCAGGAATAATGGACAGCGAAAAGTTTGAATGGCTCGTAGCTAAAGCAATCGAAAACCTGCCCGAAGAATTCCAGGAAAGGCTGGAAAACATCGACGTGGTGGTAGCCGACGAGCCGACACGCACTCAACTGCGGGTGCTGGGAGGAAGACGGGGTGAAACCCTGCTCGGCCTTTATGAAGGTGTGCCCCTGACCCGGCGCAGCCACGGCTACGGATTCGTCACGCCGGATAAAGTAACCATCTTCCAGAGACCGATTGAGGCCATATATAAAAACGATGCCAGGATTATCGCCGAGGTACAGCGCGTCGTGCAGCATGAAATAGCCCACCACTTCGGCATCAGTGACGACAGGTTAAGGGATCTGGGCAGGTACTGAGCTCAGACTACCGAATTACCTATTTACCAGGGACTTTTTTCCCAGAGCATACCTAACCAAACGGCACCCCTTACGTTATATAATACAGTGAGTGATATTTTACCAGAACGAGAGGTCAACCATGAAACAGAAACTATTGAGAATAACATTAGTAAGCAGCCTTATCATCACGTCACTTTTCTTCGGCGGCACCGCTTACGCCCAGGATGAAGAACTCCCCGACCCCGGTCTCACGCCGGATAGTCCCTTTTACTTCCTGGACACGTGGGGCAAAAACATCGGTATGTTCTTCACTTTTGGCAACGAGGCCAAGGTCAGGAAAGCCCTGCAATACGCCGAAGAGCGTCTGGCCGAAACCCGGACCATGGCCGCCAAAAACAGGGTGAGGGAGATGGAGCGCGCCGCCAACGATTACGACGGGTTTATGGCCATGGTCAACGAAAGACTGGAAGCAGCCGTACAGCAGGGACTCTCCGATAACATCTCGGAGAGAGTGGCCTTAGCCACCGCCAAACACCTGAATATTCTGGACAGGGTCAAAGACCAGGTCCCGGAACAGGCCAGGGAAGCCCTTACGCATGCCAGGACAGCTTCCATGAACGGGCAGATAAACGCCCTGTGGGCACTGGCTAAAGTAAAAACGGAAAGGGCTATTGATATTGCCGCCGACACCATTGAAAACCAGATGGAAAGGGCCAGGGTGCGAGCTTCCGATAACGTGACCGCCGATGTTGAGGAAGCCCTGGATTACGCCCCAGGATTGCCGCACTGGAAGAAGAAATGGCCGCCTTTGCCGAGGAAAAAGGCATCGATATCACCGCCATTGAACAGCGTCTGGCCCATTCCACGTCCAACCGCCTGGATGTCCTGAGTGGAGTCTACGAACAAGTCCCCGAGAACGCCCGGCAGGCCATCGAAAACGCCATCGAGAACTCGGTGAGGAAGTACCAGAGGGCTCTCGAGAAACTCAGGGAGAAAAACGCCCTCGGTGACGTTCCCGATGAAGAAACCGTAATGAACCGGATACAGGCAGAGGTCAGGGAAAGACTGAGGTTAAGCACCGCCAATCAGACGCCGGACTCGGATAACCCTTCCGTACAGGTACAGGTCCGGGCGGAGAACCAGGAACAGAATCGAGAGCGGACTGATGCCGAAACAGGAAAGCCCGATACGGTATCTGCCAATCAGACCAGAGAGCAGAGCCAAACGGAAAATCGGGGAAAAACACGGCAGAACAGTCCCTGATGCGAAGATGATTAACCCTGAGGTCTCAGGGTCTTAACCATGTAGTCGCCCTGTGAGAGGTAATCGAACTCAGTGCGGTAGTACTCCCTGGCACCGGTGCCGCTCAGGACTATCATCTGGCCAGACTGAAACTCGTCAAGGGCAATCCGCTCCGCTTCCCTGAATAAAGCCTTGCCCAGTCCCTTGTGCTGGGCGGCTTCGCTCATCTGCCCGCTGAGGGGAACCTCGGGACCGAAAACGTGCAGTTCCCTGATGAGGGCTATATTACCGTTTAACCCCTGCCCCAGTGCCGGAACGGGGCGGGATTGAATCCTCATCCGCAGCAGACCGAACAGCGTCTCCTTATCGTCCTCGAAGGACAGGAAGACCTCGTTACCGTCCGAGGCATGGTAGTCCATCCTGACCATTCGAGGTTTACCGATGTCAAAGCCGGCCCGCGTCCGGTGACCGTACTCACGGCACCGGATGCAACGGCACTCGATGGCGTCCCGCTTCATTCTCTTCCTGACGATATCCCGCAGCGAGTCCTTGAGTCCGGCGACAATGTACTTGGATGGAATATCGCGCAGCACGCGGGAAATCCTGACATACTTGGGAACAATCGATTTTATCCCGATGGTCAGATTTACCATCGTTTCATTATCGTAGGGCTGGTAGCGCCCTTCCCGGTACCACCTCTCCAGCTCGGTGCCCTCGACTACCATGGTGGGATACAGCTTCAGTCCGTCCGGCTTAAAGCGGTCATCGGCAAAAAGCGTCCGGGACATGCTGAGGTCTTTCTCCGGGGTCGAGCCGGGGAGTCCCGGCATCCAGTGATAGTAGACCTTGAAACCGTGTTCCCGCAGCAAGGCCGTGGCCCTGACCACTTCCTCCACCCCGTGTCCCCTCCTCACCAGACGGTAGACATCTTCGTCCAGGGTCTGCACGCCGAGCTCGACCCTCGTGGTACCGAACTCCAGCATCCGCTCTATCTCCGCCTGTCCACACCAGTCCGGCCGGGTCTCGATACACAGTCCGGTGCAGCGGTGCGCGGCCGTCTCGTTGACTTTCCTGGCTTCTTCCAGCGTGGCCGACGCCACGCCGTTAAGTCCGTCGTAGCAGTCCTTGATGAATTGATATTGATAATCGATGGGATGAGACAGAAAGGTACCGCCCATGATTATCAGCTCGATTTTATCCGTGGGGTGCCCCATTTCTGTAAATATCCGCAGGCGCAACTCCACCTGCTGCCGGGCATCGTAGTCGCACTTCTTAGCACGCAGCACCGCCGGCGACTCCGGCGTGTAGCTCTGCGGCGCATCCTGATAAGTCGGGCAGTACAGGCACTGGCCGGGGCAGCTCATGGGCCGGGTCATCACCGCCAGCGGCGTCACCCCGGATATGGTTCTTGCAAATTTCCTCATCATGCGCTTACTATTAAACAGGAGACTATTCTCAGTTTAGCAGATTTTAGCTTATGTCAACAATTAAAACGCCATAACAGGGGGAGTCCAGGAGGGGCTTCGCCCCTCTTAAAAACAAAGATGTCATTGCGAGGAATACCGACAGGTCGGGGCGACGTGCCTGCACGCCGAAGTGCGTTACGGTACGCAGGCGTGGCAATCTCAAACACGGTCAAGGGGATTGCTTCGCGGAGTTTATCCTGAGCGTAGCGTGAGGGCTCGCAATGACACTGAAAGTAAGCGGAGAATACCATGACCAGAGAAATTTTCAACCAGATAGCTTCGGGGTGGTATAACTTCCGGCACCGCTCCATCTTCTGCAATGAGCTGGAGGCGCTGGCGAAGCGGTGGCGGCAGGGCCGCTTGCTCAACGTGGGCTGCGCCCATGGTCCCGATTTTATCCCTTTCAAAAACAGCTTCGAGTTGTACGGCGTTGATTTCTCGCCGAAGATGATAGAACTCGCCCGGAAGTACACCGATAAATATAAATTCAGCGTCAATCTCGTCGAGGCCGATGCCCGGAACCTCCCCTATGCCGATGATTCGTTCGACTGCGCGATAGCCGTGGCTACCTATCACCATATCGAAGACAACGAAGAAAGATTACAGGCATTAAGGGATTTACGGCGCGTGCTCAAGCCCGGCGGCGAGGCCTTTATCACCGTGTGGAATCGCTGGCAGCCCAGGTTCTGGCTCAAGACCAAAAACGTGCTGGTTCCCTGGCGCAGCAAGGACAAGACCCTCTACCGCTATTACTACCTGTTCTCCCACCGCGAACTTGAGGGACTGACTCGGAAAGCCGGCTTCGAGGTGGTCAGTTCATCACCGGAAAGTAAATACCACTTCCCGCTGAAGACGTTTTCAAGGAATATATGCATCCTGGTGAGGAAACCTTAGAAATACCGGGGAAGTTACCTCCCCACCTCCACCCAGAGCTTCTCCCCGTCAATGATAAAGTCTATCGTGCCATGTTCAGCAGTGCAGTAGATATTATCAAAGCCGACTTTTTCTTCTAACCTATCTAAAACTTCGGCATCCGGGTGGCCGAACCGGTTATCGGCGCCGCAGGAGATGACGGCCACCTGTGGGCTGACCACTGCCAGGAACTCAGGTGTAGTGGAGGTAGCCGAGCCATGATGGGCCACCTTGAGAACCGTCACCGGCAGGTCGGCCCGTTCCCTGACAAGCTCCCGCTCGGCCTCACTCATAATATCCGCGGTCAGCAGAAAGCTGACATCGCCTGCTTTCAGGCGCAGCACCACGCCATTGTTGTCCACATCCGACTGGCTGCCGGCCATAAGGTTCGCCGGCGGATTCAGCACCTTAATAATAATGCCGTCACCCAGGTCAATCTGCTGTCCGGCACGGGCAACCGTGCTCTCTATCTCCTTTTCCACAACAAGCCTCGACCACTCGTCGTATGAAGGCGACTCATAGTCCAGAACCGGATAGAGCACATGCCCCACCCGGTAACGCCGGAGCACTTCCACCAGACCGGCGAGGTGGTCCTGGTGGGGATGGGTCAATACCACCACATCGATAGTCCTGTCCCAGAAAGGCATCCGGCTGCCGAGTCCCAGGGTTACCGCCCGGGGACTGGGCCCGCCATCGACCAGTATTTGCCGATTCCCCCTCTGAATGAGAACGGCGTCCCCCTCGCCGACGTCGAGAAAGCTGACGCGGAGGTCGTCATCGGGCATGGTGGCCGCTGTGAAAGACACCAGTACCGCCAGTACCAGCAGGGGCACGATAAGCCACTTACCGACCCCGGAAAGCCCGAAGGATATACTTAACCCTTCCTTCATACGGCCGGCCGTTCCCGACATCAGGTTACGCAACCTCTTACGATAACTGTTAAGCCAGATAGCCGCCGCGAGTACCAGATAATAGCCCCACACCAGTACCGGGTTAATCGATTCGACCTCAACGGATGAAACGGGGGACGACCCCAGGCCACTGACCACCAGGAGCAGGTACGATAGAAAGAGCCAGGCCAGCCAGCCGATAGCCTGGGCTACCGCCAGTGAGGCCAGCCCCACTACCCCCGCCAGAGCCCCGGTGACGATAATACCGGGCAGAGCCGGTAAAGCCAGGAAGGTGGCTAGAGGGCCTACCAAGGAAACTATTCCGAAGTAATAGGCGACCACCGGCCAGACCGCGATGATAGCTCCCAGGGTCGCACTCACAGTATCGACGACAACATTAGACAGGGAAACAAAAGCCCCTTCCTCACCCAGCACCCGGGTGACCACCCGCCTGCCCAGGTCCCGCAAAACCGGGAAAATAAAGACCAGACCGGCCATAGCCAGAAAGCTCATCTGGAAAGAAGCGCCACCCAGGATATAGGGATGGACGCCTACCATAACCGCCGCGGCTAAGGTCAGCGCTACCATGGCGCTGCGCTGCCTCCCCAGGGCCTCGGCAAACAGGAACAGGCTGGCCATGATGGCGCCCCGCACCACCGGCGGGTTCATACCCGTAATTATGGTGTAGAGCCAGACGGCGCCGAGCGCCAGCCAGACATAGAGGTAATGCCGCCGTCCGAAGAGCCAGAGACCGACACCGAGCAGGATACCGGCCATGATGCCGAGATGCAGGCCGGATATCGCCAGGATGTGGGCAGTGCCGCTGCGGGAGAAGTCGTCCCTCAGCTCCTGGGGAATATTGCCCCGGATTCCCAGGACAACACCCTGGGCCAGCGAAGCCTGCGGTTCGGGCAGCACCTGCGCCAGGGTTTGCGACAATTGTCCCCTCAGGGAATAGACCCAGGCCAGCGGCGCGAAACCATGCCCCGTATCCAGCACTTCTATCCGGGGGTAGAGCATGGTGGCATGGATACCCTGGTGCGCCAGATACCCGCGATAATCAAAGTCGTCCAGCTGAGGCGGCGTCTTCAGTTCTCCCGTTATCCTGAGGACGTCCCCGTACTCATAGGCGGGGTAACGGGGCACGAACACCAGTACCGTTCCCTCGACATCCCGCCATCCGGAGTCCAGCTTGATAGCGGCAGTCGATAGGTTGAGGCGGGTGTTGCTATCCCTGACATCAGGGTCGCCCGCTACCGTACCCTTGATTTCGGTAATGCCACGGTCATTATAGAAATGGACTTTACTATCGTCAATCCCGTACAGGCTGGAATAAGAATAAGCGGCCGATAATACCAGGATAATAATCCCGAGACCGGCCAGTATTATTAGCTTTCGGCGTTGACGGATAAAGAAGAGCAGCGGCAGAGGGACAAGCCCGGCAAGGCTGAGTAACAGGGGCAGATTCAGTTTGGAGCCCAGAAAGATTCCGGCTACCCAGACACAGCTAAGATAGATAAGTGCCACGAGTCATTATCCTTAATATCACTCGGCGACGGTGATAAGATGTTTGATATGTTCGAAGGTAACCTTTCCCAATCCATCTACTTTAAGCAGCTCATTAATGTCACGAAACGGGCCGTTCTGCTTTCGGTAATCTACAATTGCCTGCGCCCTGACCTCCCCGATTCCGGACAATGCCGCCAGCAGCCACGTTCCCGCTTTATTGATATTGACCTTTTGCGGGGTTTCTCCCTCCTCCGGGCCGGAAACAATCAGTTCAACATGACTCAGGTCGGCGCCATCGGTAATACCTCCCGCCGCCTGTAGGACATCTTCAATGTCATCCCCGACTTTCAGAGGATAAAAGCCCGGGTTATTGACCTCCCCGCCGACATATATTCCGCCCTGAATTTCACGTTCCGGTGACATGGAAATTTCGATAGCCTGGCTCCGGCTTTGTTTCGACCATATGACGACACCGCCGGCAATAATAATCGCCGCCAGAAGGATAGCCGTCACAGTCCAGCCATTGATAAACCTGCCCGCCTTCATTGAAGGTCTCCCTGCATGCACTGTTGAGAGTTATTGTATATTCGCCATCCGGCAAACTCGCCCTGACAATATAATAAACGGCGTACTTGCGTCAAATAATAACAGACAGGTTGTTTACTAACCTGCCCAATATACTTTTTCTGTAATGACCCCACCCCCCTTTATCCCTTCAGGGTGAACCCCCTTCCCTACTGCTAGGGGAAGGGGGAATTTTTTAGAAAGAGGGGCTGGCGCCCCTCTTATACGCCCCACTTGGAGTGTAGCGTGGCCAAACATTCGGGATAAGCGGCAGGTGACGCTGAGCGGACCGGGTGGGAAAGAAAACCACGGGAGGTTGGGTGGTGAAGAAAAAAGGGAAACCGAGGTATATTAAATGATAGGAAAGAAAATTAAAGATTTCCGGCTTTAGCAGGGAACTACTTGGACTTAAGCAGGCTTAAATGCCCCTCATAGCAGCCTTTAATGCCTCTTTGGTCTCGGGGCTGGTCACGGCAATTATCTGGTCGCCCGCCCTAAGGACGGTATTGGCAGCGGGCACATGCGTGCTGCCTTCATTGGGAATAATGAGCGCCAGATGGCTTTCTTTGGGCAGGGAAAGCTCCTTGACCATCTTACCCACGGTGGTAGATTCAGGTGAAATCTTGACATCCACAATCACAAGCCCCTTTTCATCGAGGGACATCAACTGCGTTACCGGGTGTGTCGGCACTTCCCGCTCTATCGTCTCAAGGATAATATCGGTCGCGCTGATGGTAACATCCACTCCCAGTTTCTTAAATAGAGCGGCATTCTGCGGATTGCGAAGACGGGCGATGGTGCGGGGCACGTTATGCTTGTGCTTGGCTACCTGACAGGCAACCAGGTTATCCTCGTCGTCGCCGGTCACCGCCACCAGCATATCCGCCCGGCCGGTACCCACTTCAGCCAGGGTGGACGCCTCGCAGCCATCACCGCGAAAGCAGACACTGCCCAGCTCATCGGTGATGGTCTTACATATGCGAACATCCTTTTCCAGCACGAGCACCTCATGCCCTTCATTAAGCAGCGCCTTGAGCAGGTAATAACCCAGGCGGCCGCCGCCAACGACTATAATATACATACTTTCACCTCAATCCTCTGCCTTCTCCTCTGTCTTTTCTATCTTGTTCTTCAATAACTGGGCAAATACTTTCGTGGGGCTAATCGTTTCCAGGCCGAGAGCGCTGTACATTTCCTCGCGCAACGGGTCGTAGATACGGCACATCACCCTAGGTACGTTGAAAACGTGCTTGGCAATCTGGCACGACATGACATTACGGTTATCGCCCTGCGTCAGCGCCACAAAGACATCCGCCTCTTCGATACCGGCTCTTTTCTGGGCTTCCTCATCGATACCATTACCGAAGAGGGCCGTGCCGCCGAACGAAGGAGGCAACCTGCGGAAACTATACGTATCGTTATCCAGGACGGTAACCTCGTGGCCATCTTCATCCATCAACGAGGCGAACCTGGCACCGACCCGCCCGCATCCCATAATTATTATTTTCATAAGAAAATCCGACTCCGTGCTATCATTGATTTACTGCTGGTAGAGCATGACTGGACATGGAGAATTTTTCAACACGTAAGGCACGACATTCCCCAGGCTGAACTGCCCGAAGCGCCTCTTATAGGTAATACCCATCAAAATGATGTCGACGCCCCTTTCCACAGCTTCATCCACTATCGCCGGACCGACCTCCCGGGCTTGAAGGACATCGGCCTCAACTTCGTAGTCCTCTTCTTCAGCGATGCTCTCGACGCTGTCAAGCACGTCCTCGGCACTCCGAATCTCGGAATCGATTTCAGCATCCAGCGGCAGGACGCGCTTGATAGCCACTACGGAGACCGCCCAGACTTTACCCTTATCTTTCTTGGCCAGCCGGCAGGCCAGCTTCATGGCTTCTCCATCCGCCTCACTGCCGACCACAGGTACGAGAACCTTTTTAAATTCCATCGCCTTCTACATCCAATTTTCTATTCGATAGTGGCTATTATAATCCTATTATTAAAAATCTACAATACCCTTTTGGACGTTTTTTTTATTTCTCCCGCTTTATTTGCCATTCCTCCGATGGTTTGCGCCGCCTCCGCCGTACAAAATAATAGACAATAAGGCCGGCTACCATCCAGCCGAGACCAACCCACCGACTATACGTCTGGGTGATTAAAATAATGACCCATATCGTCATCGTTGAGGCCAGACCTATCACAGAGCTTATTGGTATTTCACGTCCCTTAATCCTTATATTCCAGCCGAGCTTGAAGGGACGCGGCATTTCCGGCTTTTTAATTCTTAGTCCGATGATGGAAGCATGAGCAAACATAAAGGCGAGCAGCGAACCGACGGCATAGAGAGCGCCCATATTGGCGAAGACATCGGTCGCGAAAAATCCCGGGAGCAGTATGGCAATAGCAATGAGACTGAAGACAATTATGGAAATATACGGCGTTTTGAACCGACTGTGCACGCGGCTGAGCGCCGACGGTACCAGGCCGTGAGCCCCCTGCGAGAAAGCCAGCCTTGAGACACCGATAATCCCGGCATTGGTGGCTATTAGTAATATCGTACCGGCCAGGACCGCAATGAGAGGCTTCAGGATAGTCCGTATTATCTCGACGGGGAGATAGAAAGCGATACCGGCTACCGGGTCTCTGGCCCATTCCGAGGCGAGCTCTTCAACCGGCATGGCCGAAAGAGATACCAGTGAAACACCGGCGAAGATAACCAGAACGGCGACAATCATCATAATCATCGCCCGGGGCACACTTTTCTCCGGCTTCTTCGTTTCTTCCGCCATCTGGGACATCGTTTCGATGCCGGTATAGGCAATGGTAGCCAGGGCGATACCGAGAACCAGGTTACTGGTGGACGGCCAGTTGTCGATGATACGGTGAATTAACACGGTGGGATTGAACAGCAATACGAAACCGATGACCACCAGCGAGACCTGTGTCAGGATATCAATCAGGGTCGCCCCGACATTGATGAACGACGTCTCCCGGATACCGATGACATTGATGACCATGAGAAATAAGACGATTCCCATGGAAGCGAAGGTGCCGATTATCGGTGATGTCTTGAAGGGCTCCCAGAAAAACCCCAGATAAGGCGGTATGGTAAAAGCCGAGATAGAAATAGTGACGATATAGCTCAGCATAAGGGCCCAGCCGGCGATAAAACCGGCCGTGTTTCCGAAGGCATGACGGGTAAAGCTGGCCGAGCCACCCGCTTCCGGTAGAGCCGCCGTACCCTCGGCATAAGTCAGCGCTGTGAAAATAAAAAGAACACCAGCGATACCCAGCGCCACCGGGGTGGCTCCCATAGCCACCAGAGCGACGATACCCAGGGCGTAATAAATAGAGGAGCCAACGTTCCCATAACCGGCGCTGAATACAGCGGGAATCCCCAGTACTCTTCTCAGGCGAAATCTTTTAATTCTCCGGGGGCGGAAAATCCTATCACCAGGTTTAGGTCGCCAACTCTCAGGCATAGCTTTTCACTAGACTAATTAAATATTTTATCACAAATGATATTTACAATTATATACAATTGAGCTATTTTATGCCTTCAGCCTTTTACTGTCAAATACTTGATGTTTCCTCGCTAATGTACTTGACATTTGGATATATATTTACTATAATATGGCCAATTGACATTTTTATCACAGGACTAAGGTAGTATGATAATCAGGACCAGAGTCTTCGAAATGGCCAACGGGAAATACCAGAACCTGTCAGTTTTAGCCAGGGCAATGGGGCTATCGGTGAGCCAGGTTTACCGCGTACGTGAAGGTAAACGCGGCATTAACGAAAAATTCATTATAGGTGCTAAAAAGGCTTTCCCCGATTGCCGACTCGACGAGCTTTTTTACTTCAATTACAGCCAATCGTCGGGAAATATGGCGGAGACATCTGTCACCAACCGCTACAACCACATCGTCCAGCGATTCACCGCGCTGGACTTCTAAATTTCGGTGCCCGTATCCTCCGGCTCAATTTTACGCAGCGCGTCCAGGCTTTCCATACGGTCGATGTAAACTTTCCCATCCAGATGGTCAGTCTCATGCTCCAGCGCCTGGGCCAGCAGCCCTTCCGCTTTTATCCGCATTTCCTTACCGTCCAGGCCGAGGCCCTTTGCCGTAACCGTCTCCGCCCGGTATAACTCTCCAATATAGCCGGGGATACTGAGGCAGCCCTCACTTACCAGACGCTGGCCCTTCCGGCGTACTATTTCCGGGTTTATCAGGATGATGTCTTCTTGTTCAGGTATGCCGATAACCGTCACGCGCAGAGACACACCCACCTGATTTGCAGACAACCCCACCCGCCCGGGGTCGGCATGCATCGTCTCACGCATATCGGCTACCAGCTTCTTAACAGACCTATCGATAGTCCTGACCCTTTTGGTCTTCTGCCTCAGTATAGGGTCGGGCAACGTCCTAATAGTCAGAACCGCCATGTAGTCTCCTTAGTATAATAATTTTCGGAAAACAACCACTCTAAGTTTACTGGACAAGCGCCATCGGGTCAATATCTACCGTCCAGCCCTGGGGAAAGGCAATCGGCGACAGGAAAGCGGATAGCTCGGAGCCACGCAGTATGAGCTGCCAGCGGAACCGGCCCCTCAGGCGGTGGATAAAGGCCGGGGCGGGACCGATAATGCTAATACCGCCAATGCCACGGGCATCACTTTCCTCGATAAGCAGTTTCTTTATCCTCTCGGCTTCACGCTGACAGATAGCGTCATTGGTATGTACGTAGACCAGCCGGGCGAGTCGTACGAAGGGAGGATTATGCAGCTGTAGCCGGTAGGCAATCTCCTGCTCGTAAAAAGAGGCGTAGTCATGCCGGGCCGCCGCCCGTATGGCGTAGTTCTCCGGGGAGAAGGTCTGGACGACAACCCTGCCCCCCGATGGCCCCCGCCCTGCCCTGCCGGCGACCTGACTCAGCAACTGGAATGTCCTTTCGCCGGAGCGGAAATCGGGCAGGTTCAGGCTGGTATCGGCGCTGACCACACCCACCAGCGTTACCGAGGGTATGTCATGTCCCTTGGCCACCATCTGGGTGCCGATGAGAATTTCCGCCTCTTTATTCCGGAATCTTCGTAAAATAGCTTCGTGAGATGATTTGCCCCTGGTAATATCGCTGTCCCAGCGCATTTGCCGGGCGCGGGGAAACGTGTAGCGCGCTTCCTGCTCCAGCTTCTGCGTACCGATGCCCAGGAATTTTAACTGTCGACTGGTGCAGTTGGGACAGGCCTGGGGAACCGGCGTCTTGTAGCCGCACTGGTGACAGGTGAGGACATCGTCGGCGATATGGTGAGCGAGCGGCACCTCGCAGCGTCGACAGCGCAGCACGAATCCGCACCGCCGACATTGAATAAAGGTAGCGCCGCCCCGCCGGTTGAGAAATAGAATCACCTGCTCCCGGGCGGCGACGGCTTCATTTATCGCCTGCGATAGAGACCGACTGAAAACGCTGCGGTTCCCTGCCTTGAGTTCCTCCCTCATGTCCACGACCTCCACCTGCGGCAGGGCCGCCCCGGCAAAGGGGACGACTCGCTCCGGAAGTGCCAGCAGCTTATAATCGCCGCTTTGCGCCTTATAAAAAGTCTCGACATCCGGCGTGGCGCTGCCCAGGACCACCACCGCCCCGGTCAGCTCCGCCAGCTTCAGGGCGACACTACGGGCATGGTAGTGGGGCGAATTATCCTGCTTGTAGGTCCATTCGTGCTCTTCATCGATGATAATCAGGCCCAGTTCCGGTTGCGGGGCGAAAATGGCGCTGCGGGAGCCGATAACGACATCGAACTCCCCGTTCCTGATGAGGTGCCATTCGTCGAACTGCTCCCCCAGCGAAAGCCGGCTGTGAAGCACCGCCACCCGCTGGGGAAAGCGCGAGGCAAAGCGCTCGATGGTCTGCGGTGTCAGGGCAATTTCCGGCACCAGCACGATTCCCTTTTTCCCCAGCTTCACCGCCTCGGCCAGAGCCTGTAAATATACCTCGGTCTTGCCGCTGCCGGTCACGCCGTGGAGTAAGAATACGTCCGGTGAAGTATTTGCCTGATGTAAGCTCGACCTGATGGACTCGAAAGCCGATTGCTGGTCGGCAGTTAGAGATAACGGACGGGACGGCGTAATATTATCGTAGGAAATCGGCTCGCGCCTGACTTCCACCTGCCGAAACGTCACCAGCCCCTTTTTAAAGAGAGAATCGGCTACGGCCTTGCTGCAACCGGTCTTGCTGCGTGCTTCCGTCCACGGAACCGGCGCAGCTTGTTCTTTAAGATAATCGATGAGAGCCGTCTGCTTCACCGCAAGCTTGGAAGCATCTATATTATCACCCGTCAGGCTTATGTAAAGCTCGGTCTTCGGCCTTATCCTGACCGGTCCCAGCTCATAGCTTCGGGACAGGAGTCCCTGCCTGACCAGTTGCGAGACGATGGCCGATGCCCTTTTCTTGCCGAGGGCTTTTTCCAGCTTCTTAAACTCGACCCTGCCCTGCCTCGACACGATATCGATAACCCGTCTCTGGTCATCGTTAAGTGATGAAATATCTGTGTCAGAATGCGCTAAGCTGACGAATGTTACCGCTTTCCGCTCAAATCCCGGCGGCAGCATTAAAGCCACGGCGTCGAAAAGCGGTGAGAGGTAGTAATCGCTTATCCAGCGCGCCAGCGATATCAGGTGCGGCGAAAGAATCGGCTCCGACTCGATGACGTCAAGAATCTCGCGGGTGTCTTCCACCGCGGGAACGGGAGTCAACTCCAGAACGATACCCTGCAAAATTCTCTCGCCGAAGGGGACCAGTACCGCCTGTCCCTCACGGACGTCCAGCCCTGAGGGAATGGCATAGCTGAAAGCCCGGCGCTGGGCTGCCGGCGAATTTACACTAATCTCGGCGTATCTCATCCCAGACTCCAGAGGGTGTCTATGATTATGCCCAGCAATAATTATCGGCCAGGGTCAGGGGGTTTCTTTCTCCGGTTCCTCGGGGGTTGCTTTCGCTTCCTCTTCGGCTACCGGCTCTGCCTCTGTCTCAAGAACGGCTTCCGGTTCGGGGGCTTCTGCTAATGGCTCTTCGGCCGCTATCGCCTCGGGTTTCTCCTCGACCGTTTCTTCAGGCTGTTCCTCGACGACCGCTTCCACTTCTTCCTCTACCACGGCCTCCGGTTCTTCCGGCAATACGTCTTCCGGCTCAAGCACTTCTTCCGGCTCCGCTTCCAGCAACTCCCCGCCGATCTGTCTCGCCTTCCTCTCCACACGCTTTATCTTGCGTCGGGCTTCCTTGCCGCTGAGACTGCGCAGATAGTAGAGTCGGGACCGGCGTACCTTTCCCTGCCGTACCACTTCCACTTTTTCCACGAGTGGTGAATTCAGCAGGAAGGTACGCTCCACACCTATCCCGTAGGCTACATGCCGTACCGTAAAGCTGGCACCGGTACCGCCCCGCTTTATCTTGAGGACCACACCCTGAAACACCTGGATGCGTTCCTTGCCGGCTTCCACTATCCTGGCACTGACTTTTACCGTATCACCGGGGGCAATGTCAGGAATTTTAGGATTCTTTTTGATGTCAATCAGTGATGCAATATCCATGTTAAGACTCCCTATCCTTATTAACCTGCGACCGCTTGGTTGTCAGGCGTTCTACCAGTTGTTTATCTTCGAGGCCGAGATTCACTTTATTGAGAAGTTCCGGGCGGCGCTCCAGTGTCCGCCGGATAATCTGCTCCCGTCGCCACTCGGCAATCCGGGCGTGGTTCCCGGAAAGTAAAACCTCCGGCACCTTCCACCCACGATAGTCGGCCGGGCGAGTGTACTGGGGATATTCCAGCAGTCCGCCGGCATGAGAATCGTCCAGGGGCGAGTCTTCCGAGCCGAGCACCCCCGGCACCATTCGTAGTACGGCGTCGATGACCACCATGGCCGGGACCTCGCCACCCGTCAGCACGTAATCGCCGATGCTGATTTCATCGGTGGCCAGGTGCTCCCGCACCCGCTCGTCGACTCCCTCATAGTGACCGCAAATAAAAACCAGGTGACGATTCTGCGACAGCTCCTGGGCAATCTGCTGCGAAAAGAGCCGCCCCTGGGGAGTAAGCAAGATAACCGGCGGTTCAGCCTCTTCGTCCCCAATGCCGGCTTTGATGGCCTCAACCGCCTCAAAAATAGGCTCTGGTTTGAGCACCATGCCGGCGCCGCCGCCATGAGGATAGTCATCCGCGGTATGGTGCTTATCATGGGTATAGTCCCGGATATTATGCAGGTTGAGACTGACCAGCCCGTTATCAACGGCCCGCTTGAAAATGCCAAAGCTGAACGGCATTTCAAACATCTGCGGAAATAGAGTCAGAATATCAATGCGCATCGCCCCAAACTACCCCGGCATACCGATAGTATGCTCCGTCACCTCTCCCTTAATGATTTCCACGGCGTGAGGAATGGCCGGCAATATCACCTCAAGACATTCCTGTACCGCCTTGGGACTGCCCGGCAGGTTGATGATAAGGCACTGCCCTCGCAGGCCGGACACTCCCCTGCTCAATACCGCCATCGGCGTTTTTTCCAGGGACCTGGCTCTCATCGCCTCGGCAAAACCCGGAGCGCTCCTGTCTATCACCGATAGCGTCGCTTCCGGCGTGACATCCCGTCGGGCCAGCCCGGTACCGCCGGTGGTCAAAATAACATCCACCCCTCCCCCGTCAGCCCACTCGATAAGCTTGCCGGCGATAATATCCCGCTCATCGGGGACAACCTCATATTTAATAATAGCACTCTCTATCCGCGACAGGATGTCCCGGATTACCTCGCCGCTCTTGTCCTGGCGCTGTCCCTGGGAACCCTTATCACTGATAGTAAGTATGGCTATATTCAACATAATCTCTTCTCACAAAACAAGATATATTGTACCATATCTGAGGCTTGTGATGGAAATATCTGTATAAGAACCACTTCCCCCCCCTTCCCCACCAGATACTGATTTTCATTTTCAGCTTCAACCATAGCTGAAGTACCCGAATATGTCACGAATTTGTCACAATTTCTTAAAAATTCCCTGAAAAGACTTGACAAATGTGGGTTAGTGTGTTATAAAATGGTGAAATATGGGTAGTAGTGGTAAATCGTGGTAGGAAATTGAGGCTATGTTTTACGGAGAGTTTGATTACAAGATAGACGACAAAGGCAGGGTGCCCCTCCCACCCAAATTCCGCGGTGCCTTGAAAGACGGCGTGGTACTGACGCCCGGAGCCGAAAAATGCATCACCGTCTACACAGCACCGGAATGGAGGAAACTCTCCGCTAATCTCACCAATAGCCCGCTATCACGCAGCAAGATGAGGAAGCTGAGCCGTGCCCTTTTCGCTACGGCCTTCAGCACCAGGATAGATAATCAGGGTCGGATTGCCATACCGGCGCCGCTGCGCGAGCATGCCGAGATTGTCGATGAAGTTGTCGTTGCCGGTTCCAATACCTACCTTGAGATATGGAACAAAATACTTTGGGAGGAAGAGAAGGATATAAGCCAGGAACAGGCCTGGCAGATTATCGAAAGCCTGGAGAATAGCTGATGATAAAACACTGGTCAGCTTCCAGCCACACTCCAGTTCTACTCTCAGAGGCGCTCAGGGCACTGGCCGTCCAGCCGGGTGGCCGCTATATCGACTGCACGCTGGGCAACGCGGGACATGCCACCGCCATTCTGGACCACAGCTCACCCGGCGGACAACTGCTGGGCATTGACGCTGACCCTTACGCCATGGAAATCGCCAAGGAGAGACTCCAGCATTATAAAGACTCCACCCTACTGGTAAATGATAACTTCGTTAATTTGCAGTCTATCTGCATTAAATACGATTTTTTCCCGGTACACGGTATCCTTTTCGACCTGGGCCTCTCCTCAATGCAACTCAACGGTAACGGTCGCGGTTTCAGCTTTCAGCATGATGCCCCGCTGGATATGCGTTTTAACCCCTCCCAGAAGATTACCGCCGCCGATATCGTTAATACCACCTCGGAGGCGAGGCTGGCCCACCTTATTAAAACCTATGGTGAGGAAGGCCACAGCCGCCGCATCGCCCAGCACATCGTAAAGGAACGCCCGATAGAGACTACACGCCAGCTGGCCCAGCTGATAGAGAAGGCTGTCGGCCGGAGAGGTAAGCTGCATCCGGCCACCAAGACCTTCCAGGCACTACGCATCGCCGTCAACCATGAACTTGAGCACCTGGAAGCAGCCCTGAGACAGGCGGTTGACCTGCTCGGCTACGAGGGCAGGCTGGTTGTTATTACCTATCATTCATTAGAAGACCGCATTGTCAAGCAGTTTATGCAAAGAGAAGCCAGAAGCTGCATCTGCCCTCCGGGAACCCCTACCTGCATCTGCGGCCACACGCCGCGCTTAAGACTAATCAATAAGAAAGTTATTACCCCTACCACCACGGAGATTCAACTTAACCCGCGCAGCCGCAGCGCCAAATTGAGAGCGGCCGAGCGCATTATTATCCAGGGTGATTGCTATGCAACCCCCGAGGACCATGCCTTCATAACCATCGCCAAGTCCAGAGGCTGGCGAAGGCCGGCCTTATTACAAAAAATCAGAATGGCCTTTTTAGCGGCCTAGTATACGGCAGAGTCAGATAAGGAGGTTATCTATATGTAATAACTGGGTACCGAAAAGGGAATCTAAATCCAGTTACTAAGGAGGGCAGATGAAAAGACGAAATGTTGTAGCTTCTATTGATGTTGGTACCACCAAGATATGCACGATACTGGCGGATGTCAGTGACGGCGGCAACCCCCGGGTTGTGGGTGTCGGTATCGCCCCATCCAAAGGACTGCATAAAGGTCTGGTGGTCAATATCAATGAAGCCAGAGAGTCAATTCGTGATTCAGTAAGAAAGGCGGAACAGGCCAGCGACTACAAACTGGAATCGGCCTATGTCGGCGTTACCGGCCGTCATGTTGCCTCGATGAATAACCGCGGCGTAGTTGCCATCACACGTAACGACCGCGTCGTGCGTCCTGATGACCTGAAACGCGTCCTGGCCACTGCTCAGAGTGTAAAAACTGCCGGCGACAGAAGGCTGCTTCATGTCATCCCCCGCAGCTATGCTGTCGATGGCCAGCCCGGTGTCAAGAATCCTATAGGCATGCATGGATTCCGTCTCGACGTGGAAACACACATCATCACAGCTGCTATTACTTCCGTTCAGAATCTCGTAAAATGCATCCGCAGCATCGGGATAGACATCGAGGACCTCGTCCTCGAACCTCTGGCCAGCAGCGAGGCAATTCTCACCGAAGACGAGAAACAGGTAGGCGTGATAATGGCCGATATCGGCGGCGGAACCACGGACGTGGCTGTCTTCAGAGAGGGCAGCATCTGGCATACTTCCATCCTGCCGGTAGCCGGTTATCAGCTTACCCGTGATGTTGCCATCGGCCTGGGACTGCCGTTTGAAATCGCCGAGGAGATGAAAAAGAAATACGGCAGTGTCATGCCCGTTTACGAAGGCCAGACGGATACCGCGCCGGCCATATCCAAGGACGGACACGGCGTCTCCTACCAGGATTTATGTGACATCATCAGGGCCAGAGTCGAGGAAGTTTTAAAGCTTATCCTCCTGGAAATGCCGAACTCGGACTATGAAGCACTGGTACCAGCCGGACTGGTGCTCACGGGCGGCAGTTCCAACCTTTCCGGCATAGCTGCCATGGGACGTGATATCCTCAGGCTCCCGGTAAGGGTAGGAGCTCCCACTGATGTCTATGGCATCGCTGACGTGCTTCGAGACCCGGCATATTCTACCAGCGTTGGTCTCCTGCTCTGGGGGGCCAAGCATGAAGGTAAAAAACACTGGAGGTCAGGAATGTTCGGCGGTGCTCTGAACCGTCTGGCGTCCCAGCTTAGAAAACTATTCCGTTAATAATACGAAATAAAAACAAGAAATTAATTATAGCACCAGTGAAAGGAGGAGGAGATGGCAAGAACAAGTTTTGTTGCGAATCCGGCTAAGATTAAGGTTATTGGTCTGGGTGGTGGCGGCAGCAACGCCGTAACCCGTATGGTCAGAGAGGATATTCAGGGTGTGGAATTCATCGCCATGAATACCGATGCTCAGGCACTGGCTGTCTGCGAGGCACCGATATGCGTGCAGCTTGGGGCCAAACTCACCAAGGGTCTGGGCGCGGGCGGTGACCACAACATAGGGGCGAAAGCGGCCGAGGAAAACCGCGACGATTTGAAGGAGCTCGTTTCCGGGGCAGACATGGTATTTATCACCGCCGGCATGGGCGGCGGCACCGGCACCGGAGCAGCCCCTATCATTTCGGAAATATCCAAGCATAGCGGTGCCCTCACCATAGCCGTGGTCACCAAACCGTTTACCTTTGAAGGTGCTCACCGCACGGAGACGGCAGAAGACGGTGTCAACCACTTGTTAGATAAGGTTGACACCCTGATTATCATCCCTAACGACCGCCTGCTGACGCTCTGCGACCATAAGACCGGAGTGGACAGCGCCTTCAAACTGGCCGATGACGTGCTGAGGCACGGCGTTCAGGCAATCGCCGAGGTTATCACTACTCCCGGCATGATTAACCTCGATTTTGCCGATGTCAAGGCAATCATGAAAGACGCCGGCCCGGCCTGGATGTCTATCGGTACGGGTTCCGGGCAGAACCGGGCTACCGATGCTGCCAAAGAAGCGCTGGCCAGCCCGCTGCTGGATGTTTCCATCGAGGGCTCCAAGGCCGTCCTGTTCAACGTCGTCGGCGGTAACAACCTCTCCCTGTTCGAAGTTAACCAGGCTGCCGATGTCATCAAAGGCGCCGTAGACCCCGATGCCAACATCATTTTCGGTGTCGCCAATGACCCGTCTATGGAAAATGAAGTAAGGATTACCCTGATTACCACCGGATTCCAGGCCAAGCTGGGTATGGGTAAAGACGGAGAGGAAGACGAGCTCACCAAGCTGCTCAAAAACATGAAGACCGAAGACGAACTGGATATGCCTTCCTTCCTGCGCCGCCCGTTGTTTAATCACCGGCGCCATACGATTACCCCGATCGAAGTACCGGCGGAACCGGTAAAACAGCATCACTTCCAGTAATTATTCCCCTGAATGCAGTTGACGGTAAGTAATCATGGGTAGTGGGGACAGGCATGAGCATACGATGCTCGATATGATAAAGTATAAGTAGTATCAATCTCCTGAGATACCAGAATGGCTGCGGGCGGTAACCGCCCGCAGCTTTCCTATTTTAAGGGTTCTGTTGACAAATCTCATGTTATCTGGTTATCCTATTATTTAGCGGTTTCATTGTTTAAGACGGGCTTCGATATTAAAGATGCATCCCACCGGACATGCGAGTTATTACAGGCAAGGCAAAAGGACATCGACTGAAATTCCCGAGAGGAACGACAACCCGTCCGGCAACAGACCTGGTACGGGGCGCCATCTTTTCCATCCTGGAAAATGTTGCCAGCGGCTGGTCACAGGTGCTTGATTTATTTTCCGGTAGCGGTGCCCTGGGCATTGAAGCTCTCAGTCGTGGCGCCGGCTGGGTGGACTTTGTTGAAAGCGAACCAAGGTGTTGTGGTATAATTAGGGAAAATCTAGAGAAGACGAAACTGTCAGCGCAGGCCCGTATCTACTGCTGCGACGTCGTCAAGGCACTTTCCTTTATTGAGAAGGAGTACAACATTATATTGATGGACCCACCCTATTCTAATACGTCTATAGGTAATTTCATCACGCAACTGGCAACCTCCAGACTGGTCGGCACAGAGACGACGGTAGTCGTGACCCACTCCCCACACTTACCCCTTAGTCCGAGCTATGCCACCATAAACCTTGTTAAAGAGCACCGCCACGGTGACAGCTGTATTTCAATATACCAGAAGGAGGTCAAGCCTTGATTATAGCTCTCTATCCGGGTAGCTTTGACCCCATAACCAACGGGCATATCGATATTGCTAGCAGAGCTTCCAGGCTTTTTGATAAAATAATTATCGGCATCTTTGCCACGCCGGATAAACGCCTTACCTTCACCCTGGAGGAGCGGGTAGACCTGGCCACGCGCGCTGTAGCCCATTTCCCCAATATCAAGGTAATGCCATACGATAACATAACCGTGGACTTCGCCAAGCAGGTCAATGCCCATGTCCTGGTACGCGGACTGAGAATGAGCGCCGATTACGAGAGGGAATTTGAAATGGCCATGTTAAACCGGAAGCTCTACCCGGAGCTGGAGCTTGTCTGCTTCATGGCCAGCCAGGAGTACCAGTTCCTCAGTTCCAGCCTGATGAAAGAGGTCGCCAGCCTGGGAGGCGATATCAACAGCCTCGTTCCCAAACATGTGGCTGAAGCTCTTAGAAATAAAGGGGTTGGTAAAAAATAGACCCTGTCCATAATATACTATAAATCATGTAGAATCTTTCAGGGAAAGATTCAGGAGGTAAATTGAATGGCTTACAAGATTACAGACGAGTGCATTAGCTGTGGGGCCTGTGAGCCGGAGTGCCCGGTACAAGCCATCAGCGAGGGAGACACAGCCTATGTAATCGACCCTGATAAGTGTGTTGAGTGCGTAGGACATTATGATTCGTCTAAATGCGCGGAAATCTGCCCGGTTGATGCCTGCGTGCCTGACCCGGACCACCCCAGGAAATAGAGCGGCATCCGGATAGATAACGTAAGCCCCATACGGACTGGATTTCAGCACTTTCTATAGCTTGAGCGGCGTTTGCCCGCCGCTACCAGATCGATAACTCGGCTGACCTGCTTGGCAATAACAAGGTGAGGTCTGATTGTCTTTTTTCCACGTCAAGTGTGGAAAGATAAGAAGATGCAGCGGCGGGTTATCAGGCTCTCTTTACTGGAAGAAAGAGCGTACCGAATCGAACTCGGCGGGCAATAATGCCAGCACAAAAGGAAAGCTGTCCAGCAAGAATTTCGCCAGGGCGGAATCGGACACGGTGTCGCCGATACCCAGGAAGTTCACCCACATGGACAGCAGCGCCCCGCAGAAGACGGCGCCCAGCACAAAACCGAAGACAGCGCCGCCCAGCCGGTTTACCCAGCCCAGCAACACTGCCGAAATAACCCACTTTATCACAGCAGCCAGGACTGAGGCTATTACCATCACCGCTATCAAAATGATTGCAAAAGCGGCTATTCTAGCCCAGCCAGGGTCGGAAATAAAAGTCAGCACCCCACCTAACGACTCCGAGAACCGCCCCGCCAGAACCACGCCGACAATCATCCCGGCCACGCTAAAAAGGGCCTTGATAATGCCGATTTTAAGCCCGATAAGCGTCGGAACTACGATGAGTATTAGAATGACGATATCCAGCCAGTTCATACCCGCATTGTACTACTCATAGTGCAGGGCGTCAATGGGATTCAGCCTGGCCGCCCTCATGGCCGGATATATGCCGGAAACAAGGCCGATGAATACCGAGACCGATATGGCCAGAATGACGATATCCCAAGATACCACGGCGTTGATACTGATACCGGCCGCCGCCGAAAAGGTGGAAATCAGCCACGACACTGCCCAACCCCCGATGATACCCACGACGCCTCCGGACAAACTCAGCATGGCGGCTTCCAGAAGGAACTGGAGCAGAATATCCCGTCGCTTGGCGCCCACCGCCTTGCGGATGCCTATCTCCCGCGTGCGCTCGGTCACGGAAACAAGCATGATATTCATAATGCCGATACTGCCGACCAGCAGGGAAATGCTGGCGATGGCCCCCAGTAATAACGTGAGCAGTCCGGTGACCTGCTGTATCATCCCCATCATCTGCTCCTGCGTCATGATGAGGAAGTCTTCCCTACCTTCCTCGGTGATGCGGTGACGCTGCGATAATAACTCCGTAATATCCGCCGAAACGATATCGGCGACTTCGGTACTTTCTATCTGGACGGCAATTTGCTGGATGGCATCCTCACCACGTACCGTTTGCCCCGGGGAAAGCCTTGCCTGGTAGGTTGTTATGGGCACCACAATTATGGCGTCCATGCTGATACCCATCATCTGCCCGCCCTTGGCTTCCAGTACGCCGATAACATTGAACCGGCGTCCGTTGATTTTAACCTTTTTCCCCACCGCATCTTCACCACCGAACAAGTCTTCAGCGATGTCGCTCCCCAGCACCGTTACCATATCCCTGGAGGCCACGTGCCGCGCGGTAATAAACTGTCCGTATTCCGTTGGAAAGTTCAATACATACTCATATTCCGGGGTCGTTGCCTCAATGAAAGCCGCGACGCTTACATCACCGGCGGCCACCTCAGCATAGTTTTCCGTTATCGGGGCTACGGCCACTACCGAGGGAACACGTTCGGCAATAGCCTCGGCATCACTGATGGTGAGGCTTTGACTGGCCATTCCCATAGCAGCCAGCCCCTGCGCGCCGGGTGTCTGCGATGTTATGTAAATCAGGTTGGTGCCCATGCCTTCCAGCGTAGAGGTAATCGATGCCTCCGCTCCCCTGCCCACCGACATCAGGGTGATAACGGAGCCAACGCCGATGATAACACCCAGCATGGTCAGTGATGAGCGGAGCTTGTTGGCCCCCAGCGACCTCAGAGCTATAATAAAGGACTCAATCCACTTCACGGTTCATCTCCCTCGATTGCACAGATTAATCACGGGCTGCCGGGTCAACCTTCTTATCCTCAACAATCTTTCCATCCAGCAGCCGTACGATGCGTTGCGCCTTCGCGGCGACATCCGGCTCATGCGTCACCAGGACAATGGTTATGCCTTCCTGATTAAGCCGGCAGAAGATAGAAATAATCTCGGCGGTAGCATTGCTATCAAGGTTACCGGTAGGCTCATCCGCCAGGATGAGAGACGGGCCATTTACCAGCGCCCGGGCAATGGCCACACGCTGTTGCTCCCCGCCCGAAAGCTCCGAAGGCTTGTGAGTGGCCCGTTCTTTCAGGCCGACACGTTCCAGCGCTTCCATCGCCCGCTTACGTTTCTGTCCGGTGCCACCGTAAATGAGCGGCAGCTCTACATTCGCTATGGCGGCAGTCCTCGGCAGGAGGTTGTATGTCTGAAAGACAAACCCTACCTTCTTATTTCTCATCTCGGCCAGCTTGTTATCATTGAGCTGGCTGATATCAACCCCCTCAAGGATATATTTCCCCTCGGTAGGCTTATCCAGAAACCCTATGATATTCATCAGGGTAGACTTTCCCGAGCCGGAGGCGCCGATAAGCGCCAGCATCTCGCCCTGTTGGACGCCTAAAGTCACTCCCCTGAGAGCCGGCACCTCGACATTACCCATGCGGTAGATCTTGGTGATGTTCTCCAGTTCAATCATGCCATTATTCGGCGACATAGCTAACACTTCCTGATATATTGATTAGAAAAAGCTCATCCCCGACGTCGACTTCACCTTTACTTCCACCACCACCGTCTCACCCTCGTTCACTCCGCTGACAATCTCGGCCCGCAGTCCGTCATCCAGGCCAACGACCACTTCTCTCTCCTGAGCCTGATCATTCACCACAACTTTAACAATCGTTTGACCCTGGTCATTCCTGGTGATGGCCCGACTCGGCACCATGAGGACGTTTTCATGCTTTTCCGCCACGATATCGGCGGAAGCGCTCATACCGACCTTGATTCCTGAGTTTTCCGAGGTGTCGAGGCCTATCTTGACCTGGTACAGGACAACGCCTCCCACCTCCATAGGCACGGGGTAGACAGCCGTCACGACACCTTTATACTCGTTACCAGGCAGGGCATCCACACTGACGGCAGCTTCCTGCCCCAATTCCACAAGCGGTATGTCTATCTCATCCACCTCAATCACCAGCTCCAGATAGTCAGGGTTTATCATTTGAATTATTGTCTTGGGAGCCATGGACGGCGAGGGAATAATATCACCTTCCTCGGCCAGGACCATCGCCACCACGCCGTCAAATGGAGCAATGATGGTAGCCTCGTCAAGCTGGCGCTGCGCGTCAGCCAGAGACTGCTGGGCTAAATCCACCGCCTGCTGGGACTGCGTTACGGCCTGTTCGGTGGAGACCAGATGCAACTCCTTGAGCGCTACACTTTTATCAAGGTCATCTATATTTTTCTGCGCCAGAGCCACGGATAGCTCCGCCGCCTCTACCTGCTTCTTCCTGAGGTTGACCTGCCGGGAGTCATATCCCGCCAGGGCGTTATCGTAGTTGGCCTGAGCGATATCAAGGTTTTCCTGGGCATTTAGCAGGGCCAAGTCCCAATCAATCGAAGTTCTACTCGCGTCCTGTGCCATTATCTTGACACTATCATACCAGGTTTGCGCCTTGTTCAGTTCGGCCAGTATAGAGTTAAAATCAACGGCGGTAATGCCAGCGTTCAGATTGGCCTGTGCTGTATCCAGGGCTATCTGCGCATTCAGCAGAGCTAACTGCAATGAGTCTCCCGAATTCTGCGTATTTTCCAGGTTGTAGTCGGCCGTCTCCTCCGCGAGCTGTGCCTGTGTCAGAGCAACCTCTGCCTGCGTCAGGACCATCTGTGCCTGGTTTACCGCTAGCTCCAGAGTGCTGGTATCAAGACTGGCCAGCACATCACCGGCCATGACCCGGTCGCCCTCCGCCACCAGTATCCTGTCCACTTTACCGGCACTACCGAAGGTCAGCCTTGCCTCGCGCGAGGTCTCTATTTTACCGTTGCCGGTAACGCTTAGCGTTAAATCGCCACGCGCCACCTCGACCTGCTGCTGGCTGACCGTGTCCTGACCACCTCCTATCGAATCACAGGCTGTCGTCCCCAGCAGGGACAGCAACACCACACTTAAAATGAGACCAACTATCAATTTCCTTTTCATTGTCTTCCTCCGAGATTCCCGATATGCCATATATTATTATTTATTCTGTTATTTCTGCTTAAGGAGCAGTTTCAGCTGAAGTTTCGCCCGCCTCTTCTCGTAGCGCTCCATCGTTTTGGGAAATGCCTTCCCCAGGAAATTGTACCGGTCACGCATTTGCTCCAGCCACTCCCGTGGTACGGAAGGCTCATCCTGCATCAGTTTCAGTCCGTATTCGGCAAGCTCGCGGAACATCTTGATTTCATCTCCAAGTCCGTGCTGAACCATCTTCCGCAGGGCATCTTCATTCAGGCGGAAGTGGTCATGCCTTTCGCCGGGTATGATGTAATGTTCAATCAACCCCGTCTGCGCGAGCAGTCGGACGGTGGTGCTGATTGACCCCTTGCTGGCCATGAGGACATCGGCTAGCTCGGCCGGCGACTGATAAGGCGGGTCGGAGATGAGTAACCAGCCGAACATGCGGCCGGCCATCCGGGGAAGGCCGGTTTTTTCGAAGACGAGGCCCACTTCTTCCACGAAACTTCGCTCTTTATCCCGCAAATTATTTGTCATACCCTTCTCCAAAACAATTTTTACACATTATAATACATATAATATATTTCGTCAATACTAAACTTCAAGAAATTTCAAATATTTTTGAAGATAATATCAGCATAATAACGAAATGAACTAATAGTCAACCGGCTGAGAACTACTGGCTCCCCAGCTCTTTAGACCGCTGGTAGGCCGCTTTTACCGCATCTTCGACGAGCCTGGCGAAACCACCCTCTTCAAAGACCTGCAAAGCACGCTCCGTGGTGCCGCCGGGCGAGGTAACGCTCCGGCGTAGCTCGGCGGGGGGCTTACCGGTCTTCTGCATCAGGTGCGCCGAGCCCAGCATCGTCTGTGAAACCAGTTCCTCGGCTTCCTTCCGGGGGATACCTATGCTCACCGCCGCGTCAATCAGGGACTCAGCCAGCAGGAAGACATAGGCCGGACCGCTGCCGGTGACCGCCGTGACCATATCAATATACTTTTCATCATCGAAGTAAATTTCTTTACCCATAGCCCCGAGGATAGCCTGTGCCTGTCCTTTTTGCTCTCCGGTTACTTCAGCGGTAGCCGTCCAGGCACTCATACCCAAGCCAACCTGAGCCGGTGTATTGGGCATACAGCGCACGACACGACTGTGCCCCAGTCCCTGACAGATAGCGCTGATTTTTACCCCGGCGACTATTGACAGGACAAGCTGGGTCGATTCAAGACAGCCGTTCAAATCAGCCATGACCTCGGGCAGGTTTTGCGGTTTCACCGCTAACACCACGATATCCTTATTTTTTACGGCTTCCCGGTTGTCTGCCGTTACGGCCGCGCGGTAATGTTCTTCGATATACTGGCGGCGCGACTCACTGACATCGCTGACACAGGCATCATCAGGCGCGGCCAGCTTCTTATCAAGAACCGCCGCCAGCATCGCCTCCCCCATGTTGCCGCCGCCGATAAATGCTATTTTCATGTGAACCTATCCCCCTGTATCCCCCTTCCCCTGGGTATCTGTAACCTGCTCGCCGAACAAGTTCTTTGGCAGGCGAGAGGAAAGGGGGAATAACTTTTCTTGAAGGGGCCAGCGCCCCTTTAAACTTCCCCTACATAATCTCTTCAGACCCCTCTTCAACGCCCCCGTACGCATATTACTTCACCACTATATTCACCAGTCTCCCTGGTATATATATTACTCTTATCACTTCCCTGCCCTCCAGGTAAGGCCTTACCTTTTCCTGTTCTCCAGCGATGTTTTTAGCTTCGTCTTCCGTGATGGATACCGGTACCGTTACT
Source organism: Dehalococcoidales bacterium (assembly GCA_034430675.1). Lineage (GTDB taxonomy): Bacteria > Chloroflexota > Dehalococcoidia > Dehalococcoidales > RBG-16-60-22 > JAFGPF01. Next base: position 12,781 of record DAOUEB010000027.1, on the reverse strand, counting down.
CTATCGCGTAGTTTGCCGTTCACCTGTACCACCAGGGTAAACTCGTCACGCGTCACCAGTGCCTTATCCCACTCCGGCCATGCCTGACTATGAATGCTGTATTCACGGCCGGTTCTCTGCCAGAGCTCCTCGGCCAGGTGCGGTGCCGTCGGCGCCAGGAGCAGGAGCAATGTCTTAATGGAGGACTCCCAGACTTCCTTGCTGGCGGTCCCCGACTCTTTCACCCTGCCCAGGTAGTTGGTAAATTCCATGAGCGCCGCTACCATGGTATTGAAGTGGACTCTCTCGATATCCTCGGTCACTTTTTTTATGGTCTGATGCGTCATACGGACCAGCTCATCGTCACCCTGAACGCCGGAGGAACTGTATCCATCCAGCACCAGGTTCCATATCCGGTTCATCCAGCGGCTGATGCCGCTGATGCCGCTGTCATCCCACTCGCCGCCCTGCTCCCACGGCCCGACGAACATCAGGTAAGCACGCACGGTGTCCGCCCCCAGTTCGGCCACATAGGCATCGGGGTTGACCACGTTGCCTCTCGATTTGCTCATCTTCTGGTGGCCGGATATAATATGCCCCTGATTAAACAGGCGCAGGAAAGGCTCACCGAAATCAATCAGCCCCATATCACGAATCGCCTTGGTGAAGAAGCGGACGTAAAGCAGGTGCATTACGGCATGTTCCCCGCCGCCGGTATAGAAGTCGACCGGGCACCAGAGCTTTACCTCTTCATCATCGAAGGCCGCCGCGTCGTCATGCGGACTGCAATACCGCAGGAAATACCACGAGGAGCACACGAACGTGTCCATGGTATCCGTCTCCCGCTTCGCCGGGGACGAGCACTTCGGGCAGGTGGTATTGACGAATTTTTCATTGTGTTTCAGCGGCGACTCTCCGGTGGGCTTGAACTCGGCATCCTCCGGCAGCAGAACGGGCAGGTCTTTCTCCGGCACGGGGACGGCGCCGCACTTATCACAAAAAATCACGGGTATCGGGGCTCCCCAGTAACGCTGCCGGGATATGAGCCAGTCGCGGATTTTATAGCTGATAGTCCGCTTACCCCACCCCTTCTCCTCCAGGTATTCGGATACCGCATTGATGCCTTTCTGACTGTGCAGGCCGTTAAACCGCCCGGAGTTCACCATCGTGCCCGGCTCGGTATAAGCCGCTTCAAGCTCTCCTTCATCCCAGTCCGGCGGCGCTATTACCACCGGAATCGGTAGATTATACTTCTTAGCGAAGGCAAAGTCGCGCTCATCGTGGGCGGGCACTGCCATGACAGCCCCGGTGCCATAGCTCAACAGGACGTAGTCGGCAATCCAGATGGGCACCTTCGTCCCGTTGAGGCGGTTGATACAGTAAGCTCCGGTGAATACGCCTTCCTTCTCTTTCTCCGTGGACAGCCGCTCTATTTCACTCTGGCGGCGCGACTTTACAATATAGTTCTGGACTTCGGCCTTCTGCTCCGGCGAGGTCAGTTTTTCCACCAGGGGGTGCTCCGGCGTCAGCACCATGAAGGTCACGCCAAAGGTGGTATCGGGGCGGGTGGTGAACACCCGTATCTCCTTCTCATCAACGCCGGGATGGTCGAGGCCGAAGGAAATTTCCGTGCCCTGGCTCCTGCCTATCCAGTTCTGCTGCATTGCCTTGATACGCTCCGGCCAGTCGACACCGTCGAACTCCAGAAGCTCATCGGCGTATTTCGTAATGCGAAAGAACCACTGCTCCAGGTCACGCCTTATGACAGGGGTCTCGCAGCGCTCGCATAGGCCCTCACCGACGACCTGCTCATTGGCCAGCACCGTCTGGCAGTTGGGGCACCAGTTGACCGGCGCCTTGTCACGATAAGCCAGGCCGGCCTCGTATAACTTCAGGAAGAACCACTGCGTCCACTTGTAATAATCGGGCAGGCAGGTAATTACCTCTCGACTCCAGTCGTAGACGGCGCCGATGCTCTTGAGCTGCCGCCGCATGTTATCGATATTCTGCATCGTCCAGGTAAAGGGGTGGATACCCCGCTTGATAGCGGCGTTCTCGGCAGGCAAGCCGAAGGCATCAAAGCCCATCGGATGGAGCACGTTATAACCGCGCATCCGTTTGTAGCGGGCGTGGACATCGGAAGGCGCCATGGGATACCAGTGCCCGATGTGAAGGTCCCCGGAGGTATAGGGGAACATGGTAAGGGCATACCACTTGGGCCGTAGGTCGTCATCGTGGACCTCGTAGAGTTTATCCTCAGCCCATTTCTGCTGCCACTTCTTTTCGATTTCTTGAGGGTTATACTTGTCTGCCATGTCTGGTCTCCGTCTAGAAACGCCGCACCCTTAAGTGTGATACGGGAGACAGACGCTTCCAAGTAATTGTAGCAATAATAGCTATGGTATGTAAATGGGGAAAACCCTTGCGCTATCCCCGTTTTTAACCTAGAATAGGATAGCCCGCGCCGAAGTGGCGGAATGGGTAGACGCGACAGTCTCAAAAACTGTTGAGGGGCAACTCTCGTGTCGGTTCGAGTCCGACCTTCGGCACCATAGTGTAAGGAGGTGAGAATCCAATCAGATATGATTACCTTAAAATGTCCCAAGTGCGGTGCGGAGAGTAAACTCTCTTTCGTGGAGAAAGACTACGAAGGCCCGCGTCGGTGCTGGAAATGCCACGAGCTCTTTACCATAAAGATAGAGAATAACAAGTTGAAGTCCTGCGAACCACTCAGCCAGGAAGAATACGAGAGACAGCAAGAGATTGAAGCCCTGAAAGCCAAATTCAGAAAAGAATAGCTGGAGAAAACCGGCAGCGATTACTTCTTGTTTTTGAAATTCCGTTTCTTACCGCGCCTGGCAAGCTCTTCCCTCTTCGCTTTCAGTTCGATGAGGCGAAAAACCGTTTTAGCTTTTCCTGCGAGGACGAAATTTTCCATTTATTTTACCTTCCCCGTCGGATATTTCATGTCCGGGGAACCCTAATTTCTTCTCAGATTCCTTCTGTTATCCTCATCAATCTTAACAGCCGGCTATAAAAACAGACATAAAATCCATAAATGTTGGATAAACTTATCCTTAAATTTTCATAAAGAATCATTACTAAAAAATAATGAATCGCGACGCGACAGCCTCAACCTGCCATCGTTTTCTGGTGGAAGAAGGCGCTACTATTGACAAGAATGTCAAATAATTATATAAATAGGCTACGATAGGTTAGGAAAACGGAGGTGTGAAATATGGCTAAAACACAGGCGATACAACCGGGCTACTGTGTGGCGGTACACCTGATGCCGGGGACCGCGCCGGACAATTGCTACATAGGAATGGTCGAGGTTGTCGACGAACACGGCATCCTGATAAACCTGGTGCACTGGGATGACAAGCTCGATATGCTGGGAGGGTACACGGAGAGCCTTTTCGTACCCTGGGGAAACATCAATTCAATGCTTATCAGCACCGAGAGGCAGCCGACAAGGCGGTTTATGACAGACCGGGCCCGTAAATGGAAGACACAAATAGAGACTCTTCATGGTGGAGAAAAGGTCGTCTCTAAGAAAAAGTAGCCATTAAAACAACAGTCGTATTACAGGTGTAAATAATGCTCCGTAACCATCATTCGTACAACACCCCGATGGTTACGGGGTTTTATTTTTTAATATGGAGCCTGTGTGAAGCAACCGGATACCATTGCCACAGCCACGTCTAAATGCTATAATCCGTGTGTAAGGATGGCGAGTGGTGTAGTGGTAGCACAGGGGACTTTGGCTCCTCTGACCCAGGTTCGAATCCTGGCTCGCCAGCCACCAAAGACCCAAATCGAACCAATTTATCCCCCGGTTCGGTGTCCTTCCAGCAATCGTAGAACACGGCAAATGGCGGATTAAGCTCATAAGATTCTATCTTGCCTTGCCGTATGTTGAGCCGTTCAAATAGAGTCTCAACCAGCAGTCGTCTCTCGTCAAAACCACCATCCTCGTACAGCCAGCCCAGGTTACACACTATGTCGAGAGCCACCTCAAAATCAGCGGCGAAAAGAGTTTGATGCCTGGTAATAAACTCAACACGTGACTGCAACGCCGCCTCTTCAACCTCTATCTCGTTACGGAGCTCCTTGAATTCACTCCAGCCAATAAGCTCCTCCGCGGCCATGCGGTTGATGTTCTTCCTCTTTGTTACCAGCGCTTCAAGCCTCTGGCGGGCGCGGCCCAGCTCCGAGTCTTCGCCTCCCTTCCCCATTTCAGCAAACCACTCGTTAAGAGCCGCCTCAAGACGTGGCCGATTTTCCTTTTCTATGGCCATGGATTTGACCAGGTCACACGCCTCTGTATCGATATCCTTACAGTTATAGTAGACCTGGCTACCACCTACCCTGGATTTACTGCGGTAATAGCTCATACCCTTACTGGGCTGGGCAGTAACCAGGCAAGGACTGTCGGCATCCAGGGAATAAACCAACCCGCGCAGCAAATAGTCGTGGCGTTGAATCCTCTTTTTGTAATGGTCATGTTTTGCCAGTACCTCCTGGACTTGAGCAAATGTAGCAGGATCAGTCAGGGCAGGGTGATTCCCATCCTGTTCTTCACCTTTGCGTCCCCAACCGGTCTTGCCCAGGTAAAAGCGATGGTGGAAAAGATCATGCCATTTGGAGCGGGAGATATTACCTCCCGTTCTGTTGCGATACCCCAGGTTAAAGGCACGAGCCGTCCACTCATCTATAGTATATTTACCGGTCGCCATCTCCTTAAAGGCCTCGGTAATCATAGGCCCCAGCTTGGGGTCAACATCTACCCAGGCATTATTCTTATCTTTACAGTTGATGTAACCCAAAGGCGCTAACCACGGCCACCCTCCCTGGGCCACCTTCTGCTTCATGCCCTTCTTGGCTTCGACCGCCAGGTTCTTGATATACCAGGATGAGATAACCTGCATAATGCGACGTGAAAGATAACCGGCGGGACTGCTGACATCCAGGGGCTCGCTAACGCTCTCCAAGCGGATTCCGAGCTTTTCCAGCTCACGCTCTGAGACAACATGTTCATAATCATCGCGGGCGAAACGGTCGAGCTTATGGACAATGATAATATCAAACTCCTTACGGCGGGCAGCGTCCATCATTTTCTCGAATGTGGGACGTACCTTGCCTGGCCGGGCGCTTTCAAAACCGTCGTGGTATTCAGCTACCACCGTCCAGCCTTTACCTTTGGCATAGTAGCGACAGGCTTCGACCTGGGCAGGTACAGAGAAGTTCCTGCCAGCCTGGTCATCGGAGGATACCCGGGCGTAGATACAACACCGCAGCTGTTTATTCTCGATTTTCTTTTCCATCTTGTCCCCCCGCAGATGCTTTATCAGGAGCCTGTTTACCCTTTTTCTCTTGACGCCGCTTCCGCCTCTCATCATCGAGAGTGAAACGAATAAAGGACTTCACCCTATCTCTCGCCTCACCCTCAAGCTGGTCATCCACCTGGCGGAACATCAGCTCCAGTTCAGGGTCTAATAAATCCAGGTCCCCTACCTTTTCCCAGGGAAGGCGATTCAGCTTGCCGGCAATGGCCGCATAGATATCCTCGACGGCGAGGTCGAGAGTCTGAGACAAACCGGAGATAAGTTCGGGGCTCGGCTGCCGGTTGCGCCCGTTCTCGATGGCGGTGATATTTTCCATGCTGGTACCCACCTGCCGCCCGAGATCTCCCTGGGTCATATTACCCTGTCGCATCCTTGCTTCCCGGATAAGTTGTGCCAGAGTTACAGCCATTTTTAAATTCTCTCCAAATTATTGCAAATTCTAGCTTAAGGTAATCATATCACCCTGTTTGTAATCTGTCAAGAGGCTAAACCGCTTTTTATTGGCGGAACAACATCGCCATAACAGGGTATTCCATTCGTGGGACAGGGTAATAATATTACCAATCGGTAACTTGACAAGATTATCATTAACGCTTAATATGATTACTGCTTAAGGCTCAGGCAGGAGGAGAAAAATGGTAAAAACCAGACAACCTATGGTCGGCAAAAACAAGGTGTCCATGCGGGTGCTCTTCTCCGAGGCGGATTACGAGGCGCTGGTAAAGATGGCGGAACTGGAAAGGACCGATATCGGTTCCATGGTCAGGCGAGCCGTAGCCCTCCAGTATTCCCTGCCCCCCTTTGACAAGGCTACAGATAACCCGGCTGACCCGTCTAACGGCCAGCACAGCTAACCTATTTACTACCAGAACAGGTTGGATGGCACACTCATGCAGCGAAGACATGTGGCAATAACTTTACTGTCATCGGGAGACTCAAGACGGGAAAGGGAGAGGTTACAAACCCTCTTCCAGCTGGCCATTGCTATAGGCAGATGCAAAGGCTTGATAAGCAAACCAGCAGACGACAGCTTTATAGAGCCTTCCAGGAATAGCGAGGTTCAACACTCTTTAGAAACTCCGCTGCCCCGGTAATGCCATCCACCGAGTTAAAAACAGGCTAAAGAGCCAAGACGACGGCTAATGGCTTGACGAACATCCGGGGAAGCGAGAATACATCGCGCCTCACGGCAGGGCAAGGCGTGATAGCTGGATAGAGGTCTTCCGTGAGTTTGTCGAAGAGGCGCGATGATTATGAAAGAGCTTGAATCTCTAATTCATTTCTGGAAGGACAGCCTGGCTGAGCACCGGCTGCTGATGAGCCCGTCCACAGCATACCTCGTGGAGCAGACCATCAAATGCCTGGAGACACTGGCTAACCTGACTGCTGGTGGTCTCTTTGTGTCCAGGCTGAACAACGGGGACTGGATGGTGGGAAAAGCAAGCTATATCTATCACCTCGATATCACCCGGGACCACTACGCCGACCCCAACCTGATTATACGAAACATCCTGGCTGACACCGTATTACAGGCCAGGGCGAGGTTTTCAGGAGAAGCCGGATGAACGATATAGAACAGAAAATACTGGGGCTGGTATCTGAGAGGCAGCATGTGAGCTTCGTTGAAATCAAGCGCCTGTTGGGAGAGGATTCCCACGGCGAAATCTGGTTATCTCTACCGAAACATCCCAATATCATTCTCTGGCCCGATATAAGTGAGACCATGGCCGATGCCCTAACCAGCCTAGTCAAAGCGGGCAGGCTTTACGCGCATCCCTCCTCGGTGCTGGTCTACTTTGTCGATGGAGGAAGCCTGAACCTGCCACTGGCGAAACAGGCCAGACAGTATAAGAAGCCGCACTGGCTCCCGGTTGTCTTTTGTACCTTCCCACCCCATCAAAGACGTCGGCACGCTACGCCCGGAGGTGGGTGGATAAGAGAGGGCAAAGAGGTAAAGAAAGATGGATGAGATGACGGCGGCTATGCTCGCCCAGATCGGAAGGAGATGAGAGTGACCGGTGATACACAAAGCTTAGTCGTGAATATGTTTAATCCTTTGGAGGCGTAATGCGCCGATCCGTCGCCAGGGGGAGAGTATTCCCCCAAAGCTATTCCACCGACAGGCGGTACGGGCGCCTGTCGCTGAAGGCTATTGGTCTTTTCCCTCTGATCTGGGCCAACGCTGATGACCAGGGCCGGCTTTGCGGCGATCCTGAAGAGGTAAAGTACGTTTGCTGCCCCAACATTGACCACATCACCAAGGCTGATGTCCCCGGCTTACTGGAGGAGCTTGAGCGTCATAACCTGATAAGACTCTATGAAACGCCGCGCTCTGCCGCCATCCAGATTCTTGACTGGTGGGACATTCAGAGGCCGCAATGGGCGTGGCCCTCGGAATACCCGCCGCTGAACGGCTGGAAGGACCGGCTGCGATATAAGAGGGGGGCTACAACGGTCGTCACCGAAAACTGGCCGCCCTCGGCTGAGAGGCAAAACGGTGCTCAGGTGAGCAGCGACGTTACCCCGGGTGAGAACCACAACGATTCTCAGGCGGGCGATGAAATTGTCCCAGGTGAGAATAAAACCAACGCTCGGGCGAGCCAGAAAATAACGTCAGGTGAGAATGGAAATGCCTCTCAGCTGACGCCGGAAGTTATCTCAGATGAACTCCCAATACCTGCTCAGGTGAACGAGGAAACAACTTCAGGTGAATTTTCAGGTGAGCCTTCAGGTGAGATTTCACCTGAGAAACCAGAAAAACCCTCTTCCTTCCCCCACACCCCCTTCTATCACCCGGGTACTGAAAGAGAATACGAAAAAGAAAGCGGAAACCGAAAAAGAAATTCACCTGAGGACTCAGGTGAGTTCTCACCTGAGAAACCACCTGGCGGTGGCTTACCGGACAAAGGGCTTTTTGAAAATATCCTGGAGCAAATCAAGGGCGCACCTAACCGCAAGGAGGCGATTGCCAGGGTGGGTGAGCTTTACCAGGTTTGCGCCGGCCGGGCGCCACCGCACGGACGCATCGGAGTTATCGCCAGGAAAGCCAACTACGACTTTGGCTACCTGGCGAAGCTCATCTGGGAAACAACCAGTGTGAGACCATCGGGAGACCTGTTGAGCTACGTCGAAGGCCGGATGAAGGGGGAAAAGAGAGTCAATGAGCAGCGAGAATCAGCAAACATGCGGCGGGGGACTGGCCCCGGTCGGAAAGATCCTGTCCAGGCTTTCCGGGATGCCGGAGGGACAGTCATCATCAGCGGAGAGGAGGCCGAGGCAGGAGACGAGGACGGATGAGTGCGAGTGCCGGACCTGCGGCGGCAAATTCGAGGGCGAGGTGACCACGTTTTTCTTCTGCCAGCCCCCGCGTGAAGTGAGGCCCAGGGAGTGTACGGTTTGCCGGCACAAGCGCGAAGAGGAAGAGAAGCGGCTGGAGGATCAGGAACGGGAGCTTGAGAGGGTCGCCATCAGGGAGAGGTGGCGAAAAGAATGCGGCATATCATCTGACCTGCACTGCACCCGGTTCGAGGACTTTGAGCCGGAGTTCCAGCGGGAGGCTTTGCGGGTATGCCGCAAATACGCCGGGAGTTTCGACCTGGACAATCCCAGGGGCATGCCGTCGCTCTACCTGTACTCAAGGGGGCCGGGCGTGGGCAAGTCCACGCTCATGGCCTGCATCGCCAATCACCTTATCGACAACTGGAGGGGAGACCCGGCCAGCGCCACGCTTCCGGTCAGGTTTGAGAAGGGGCCAGGCTTGGTCAGACGAGTCCGGGCCACCTACAACATCCCGGACGCGCAGAAGCCTTACCACGAGACGGAAGAGCAGATCTACGCCCAGCTCCGCACCGTCAGGCTCCTCATGCTCGATGACGTGGGCAAGGAGAAGCCGTCCGACTTCACCAGGGAGCTCTACTGGTACATTATCGACGAGCGGGTGAGCCGCGGGCTTCCGGTAGTGGTCAACAGCCGCCTGGCGCTCGAGGACGACAGCCTGACGGAGCTCATGCGCGAGGATACGGTGGACAGGCTTTACGGTATGTGCCGGGGCAAGATGGTCATTCTGACGGGGACCAGCTATCGCAGGCGTAAGCTGGTCCCCTGAAGGGGAAAGGAGAAGTTATGGAGTTGAGAAAGGTCGAATGGCAGGAGCAGGGCTATCACCTCATGCTGGTTGAAGCCTATCCGTGCCGCTTCCACCTGCTTGTTTCCCGTGACCGGCGGGAGTACGCCATCTACGACCGCTTCCATGCGCCCAATATCAGGGCTGCCCGGGAAAGTATCCGGTTCAACCCGTATTTCTACGAGGCGGTGTCACCGGCGTTCCCGATTACCAGGGAAGCGGCCATGGCGGGCGAGACGGGTATCCCGGACAGCATGGACGTCTGGATCCGGCACATGGAAAGTAACTGGCCAGGTGTGACCCTGAGGAGGAACTAAGCTGTGAAGGAAGTATCTGAAATACCCAGGGTGAAAACAAGGGCTATCCGCCGCCGGGACGGCGTGTGGGACTTATATATTACCTGTCCTTTCTGTGGCAAGGAGCATCATCATGGCGGAGGAAATGGTGACAGACCGAATTTAGGATACCGCCTTTCACACTGTGGCCCTGGTGCTCCTGACCGAAAAAGTTTACCGGAGTACGAACTGGTATGAGCATAACCGTAGACGAATTTATGAGATTGAAGGGGGTCTGCGAGCCGAAGCGCAGCTTGGACCTTCGGGTGCCGCTGACGGAGAAGCTTATTAACGAGGCAGCGCGGCGTTTGCCTGTTTACCAGGTTTGCCGGCTGGAGGCAGCTAAAAACGTACCCTGCAAGGAGTGGCCAACACTGGTGCTGCCACGTAAGGACGGCCTGGGCAACCTAACCCCTGATGGTGTAGCTCAAGCAGTATGCCATGTCTACTGGAAGCTGGCCAGGGCAGTGGAGCGGCTTTCCAGAGAGAAAGTGGTCCCCGATCCAGTACTTGTCCGACCGGCGGAAGACGGAACCGTACAATGCCCCTGGTGCGGCCGAATTCTGGCGCTGGCAAGGGAGCAGGACTAGATGAAACGATTAAGCTTCACTCGGAGAACCAGAATGCTGCGCTTTCGGATAAAGCAATACCTACCTTTTACGAAGCGGACGCATTTCCTGAGATGCTGCAAGCGCGCTAAAGAAGAGCTGTGGCAGATGATGCAGAGTGAGCCAATCCTGGTACTGGGTGATGATAACGGTGAGGTTGTTGAGTACGTGCACGTCTCTTGCTATCTCGCCAGGCTGGGCCAGGACGATTTGGAGAAGGTCAGGGACGCAGCTAAACAGTTCGTAGCGGATATAGTAGCCAATCCAGACCGCATCATCATGGAGCGAATCCGGCTCCTGGAGTGGCATAGGAAATCCGACCTCTGCCCGATTTGCAGTCATTACCTGCTCCTTCCCTCGCCTGCACTGGACGCTGCGGTCTTTCATAAAGCGACCTGTAGTGTTGAATGTGACTGGTGTCCCATCTGTGGTTTTGTGCTTCCTCACCTTCCTTCAACGCTGCCCGGCTCTCGTAACTACGACCTGAAAGCTGTGGCACAGCTTCTTTCCTGGGAACCCTGGTCTCGGAGGAATGCAAAATGAGCCGGATGTTTAAGACGGTTAGCAGAACCTGGAATGTCTTCAAAGGGTGCCGCTTTGAGTGCACCTACTGCAACGCCCGGAAAATGGCGGAGACCCGTCTGAAGGACTCACCCCGCTAAGGCGCTGATTTGGAGAGTTGGAGATGAAAGAGACGAAGAAAAGAACGCTCTACGAGTGCTCGCATGCCCAGGTGAAAAGCGATTGTATCTATTGCTTTAAGGGCTACTCGCTCTGTCTCCGGTCACATAACGGGCACCTGGACATCAGCCGCCTGGCCAGGGGGCAGCGGCTGGCTTTCAGCGTCTGCCAGAGCTGCCCGGATTTCGATTGCATGGGGCCGCCGGTACCGCCGGAGGAAAGAGGCTGGCTCAAGAAGAAGGAGGCGAAATGACAGCGTGGCTAGGAAATCTATACGAGAAGATATGGCGGAAGATTGGCGGCAAACCGTGGACCGAGATTGTCCGTGATGAGCAGAAGCAGGCACCGCTGGTCTTTCTGCTCATCTTCCTGGGAATGGGGATAATGGCCGGTAAGCTGGCCGGAAAATACTGGTGGCAGATACTCATCGGATTCTTGCTGGGTATACTCTGCGGACACTTCTGGTGGTAACTGGATGGAAGAGGATATCGTAAAACGGCTGCGGGAGCAGGAAAGAATTCTGGGCGAGATGCGCGATAACGTGCAGGGCTGGATGGACGACCTGCTTCGCGACGCCTTCAACCCGGAGAGTTTCCTTCGCTATGTCGCCAGTATGGGGATCGACCTTTCGCAGGTCCCGAACCTGGTCGGACGGGGCGATGGGTTTGATCCCTACCGGGTGCTGGGACTGGAGAAGACGGCGACGGATGAAGCAGTAAAGAAACGGTACCGCGAGCTACTCATCAAGTTACATCCCGATACGGCCGGGGTGAAGGGTACCAGTTTCCTGCTCCAGATGATCCTGGCCGCTTACGAAATGATAAGAGCAGAGAGGAAGTGGCAGTAGGTGGCAGGGAAAATGAAAGCATCGTCTTATTTCATAAGTGACACATGTCTCCGCTGCGGCCGTGAGTTCGGGAACGGCGAGGCGTGTCTGGTGGCCTTTGGCGGACCCGACTCCAGGTATAAAGATGTCGGGCTGACCATCTGTCGTGACTGCTTTCAGGGTGAACAGCTGGACAAAATTGCGTTCGTAACCGTCTATTTCCGCAGGCGGGAGGGAACGGCCTGGCCAAGATATTGCGGTTCATGCGGCGTCACCGGGTGGGCCAAGGTGTCTCGCTTGAGCAATGGCGCCTACCGGGTTGGTCTGCACCGCGGACATGTGGAGGTATGGTCTAAGGATTTGGTGGATACCACAGGAAGCTTTGCGAAGAGCCATGTGGGGGAGATGGGGTACTCCAAGGACTACGGTATCTATGGCCCCAGGTCTCTCGGTGATTTGATTGTGCATACTGAGGAGGAGATACGGTTTGTTGACCTTATGAAGCCAGAGCCGCCTGAAGACCCCGGCGCAGAGGCGGCGTTAGACCGCTTCCGAAGGCTTGATGAAAGGAAGGCGACAGAGCTTCTCGCACATTATGGGGACGTCTTTGGCAGGGCTCCAAGACTTGAGGACGTTAAAAATGGCAAGGTGCCCGAGGAGTTCGTGCACAACCTGAAGACCCTGGAGGGCATGTTTCGGAGAGGTAAGGTAGGCGTATGCGAAACGTGTCCTACCTGCCAGGAGTTAATGTGGCACGGAGGTAAGGGTGAAGGAGTTTCTCATTCTCATGGTTTTGAACCAGAGCCAAACCCGGTTGGACGCTATAGTGAGGCTCTGGACAAGCAAGTGGAACTCGGCGACTTCTGGTCTTCGCCGGAAAT
>DAOUEB010000026.1:0-4803 GCA_034430675.1 Dehalococcoidales bacterium | reverse complement strand
GATAGAAGTGTATAGAAATCCGCCCTTCCGCACCATCGGCTATTCCGGCGTTATCGGCGACAGCAGCGGCGGTTTTATCATCGGCTCCAGGGTGAGTGAAGGCAGCAATGTGAGCACGACAGACTCGGTGTATATGCAGAGGGTAGACTCGGCAGGCAGCCGCCTCTGGGGGGAGAGCGGGGTTGAAATCCAGATGAAGCACTCCTCCCCGCTGCTGCCGGTAACCGCCGCAGTGGTCATCCTGGCTACTGTCCTGATTCTATTCGGGGTTTTTCGCGGCAACAGGCTGGCTGGAATATTCACCGTCGTTGCTCCGGTATTCATCGGCACCACCGCCCTGTTTTGCTTCTTACTATTCATTGGCCCGTTTGGCTACAGCTACGGCTGGGCATATATCCTGGATACGCCAGCCGATTTACTCTCGGTGGCCGTTATCCCAATTGCCGGGCTAGTAATCGGGGCGGTCGGCATCTGGAAGAGAGCCGTCACCAGGTGGGCAACTATACCCGTGGTGGTCTTTTGTGCCCTGGTAGCATTTATTGTAGAATCTATCATCATCGCCGGCTTCTTCTAGACAGAAGGGCGGGTTGGATAGATAATGGAAACCCAAAAATTAAATGTGGTGACCGGGGCCTTTAGTTTCACCGGCAGGTATACTGCGCAGCGTCTCCTCTCCATGGGGGAGAGTGTCAGAACCCTCACCAATCGCCCCGATAGCGAAAATCCGTTCGGCCACCAGGTTAAATCTTTCCCACTTGACTTCGACAGACCCGCAGAATTGACCGATAGTCTCCGAGGGGCAAAGACTTTATACAACACCTACTGGGTTCGCTTTCCACACGGCCGGGTCTCGTTTGATAGGGCTGTTGAGAACAGCAGAACACTCATCAAGGCTGCCGAAGAAGCCGGCATCCGCCGAATCGTGCACATCAGCATCACCAACCCGTCGGCAGACTCAGCACTCCCTTATTTCAGAGGAAAGGCGCTGGTGGAAGAGGCAATCGCCCGTTCAAAGCTGTCCTACGCAATAGTCCGGCCGACCGTAATCTTTGGACTGGAGGGCATCCTGATTAACAACATCGCCTGGCTATTGAGAAGGTTCCCGATATTTGCTATCCCCGGCTCCGGGGATTACCAGATTCAACCCGTCTTTGTCGAGGATGTGGCCGAGATGGCCGTCAACGCCGGCCACCAAGACAATAGCGTTATTATAGATGCCGTCGGCCCGGAGACCTTCACCTTTGGCGAGCTGGTGAGGTTGATTGCCGGCCGAATAAACAGCCGAGCCAGGATAGTTCACGTCAGACCCGGGCTGGCGTACTCGCTTGCTAGACTAATCGGCGGCGCGGTCAGGGATGTGGTAATAACCAGGGACGAAATCGACGGCTTGATGTCCAACCTCCTTATCTCTCAAGGTGGGCCGACGGCGCCCACGCGCCTCAGCGTATGGCTGGAGCAGAATGCCGATAAGGTTGGTAGGAGGTATATCTCCGGTCTAGAGCGACGTTATCGCTGAGGCGACTATCATACCCTATTGTAATATCCTATGCTCAGGATTAGAATGCTGCCATGAAAGTGAATTTCGGCTATGGAGTTAAAGGACTAGCTTCAGTCATAATCTTCCTTCTGTTAGGCAGCCTTTTATTAAGTCTGGGTTGTTTCTCATCGACAACTCCCCCGGCCCCACCCTGGCCTGACATCAAGGCGTATCTTGATTCGTCACAGACTGTCGCGGTAAAGGTCAATGACGAATTCGTTGTCGGCCTTGACGTCCGGGGAGATATGTTCCCTATCTTCAAGGATACCTACGACGGGGACATGGTTACCCTCATAGATGAGGAACAAATCGTTTACCAGACCAAAGACGACAGCGATTGTTGTGTTGCCTGGTATCTGTTCAAAGCGAACAAGCCGGGCGAGACACAGATAATCATTCAACATTTCTATCATCTGTTAGGATCCCTGCAGGACCAGAACCTGTTCAATATTGTTATTGAGTGAGGATTTTGTGTACTACTTGCTTACAGTCCGCCTGCCCAGTGACAGGAAACGAGGCAGTCCCTGATTCTGGATTCTGCCGGTATGGCAAACAATGGATAAGCCAATTTTTCTCTGCGCTCTGGTTTGTCTTATGGTTCTTTTGCCGGTGGCCTCACTGGGAGGGTGCCAGCAAGAGCAAGAGCCGGCTTCCCTTACCTACAGAGACCACCTGGAAATGGGAATAGGGGGGTGCGAAGGGATTATTTTCCGACTTCACAAGGACGACTCCTGGCTGGAAAACAGGGAGGTCGCCTATACCCTCGGTATATGGGAAAACGGCGAACTCAAGCCTCTTCCGGAATCGATAGAGCTCTTGGGAACCGGAAACTTCAGTCTGCTGAGCGATGTTGAGATGGCTAAATTCCAGGGGACTATAATAAGTATAAAGACGTCTCCGAATATATTGCCGGGTGAATACGAGCTAAGCGTGCAGCTGGAGGCGAAGAGGCTGGGCGTTATCGCCCATGTCCCTCTCACCATCAACGTCGTGGCGTCGGCCGACGATATCGTCGAAACGCCGGGTGGCCCGGTTTACCGCGCCGGGGTTAGCGGCCCAGGTGAAGAGCCGTGGCCGCCGGTGGAGGAGCAAACGGTAACGCTAGGTACCCAGGGAGTCCAGCTTGAATACAGGGACTTCGTTGAGATTGAAACAGGAGGATGTAAGGGGATTCTATTTACCCTCCATACCGCCGGGACGGAACTGGAGAATGAGGATGTAAACTACACGGTGGGATTGTTTGAAGACGATGCGTTTAAACCCCTTCCCGAAGAACCGCTGGAAATAGTGGAGATGTGGACATATGATAGCCCTCCTCACCGGTTGTCGCCGGTCACGGTGATTCTAATAGGGACAGACTGCCGCATGAATCGGTCGGAAGAATTCAATCTGGGCGTGCAGCTGGAGGTGGAAGGCATAGGGGTAATCGGTCGCGTTCCCCTTACAATCAACGTTATGGAAACAGCCGACGATATCATCGGTGTGCCGGCGGGAGATGCCGTATATAGGGCCCAGGTTCATGGTGTGGGCGAAAAGCCGTGGCCGCCAGTGGAGGAAAAAAGGGTTGTGTTAGAAAGGCCTTAGCTCCAATGGCGCTACTATACATGAAGGGAAGGTGACTTTAAATGAAAAAGACGGTGGCACTGATGTCTGGTGCGCTAGTATTGCTTTCCTTACCGTTCATCGCTGCGATTTCGTGCACCTGCACACCTACTCCATCGGTAGATAAATCCATTGTTCAGGTATGGAAATCCGATACATTGGAGGCCTTCGGGGTTGTCATCGGAGACGGTAGTCAGGTCCTGACGGTTGTGAATTATGAGGAACACAATCCGGGCGAACTGGAGGTAGTCGTGCCCGGGCAGGGCAGATACAGCGCCTCCGTACAAGCCATTGATTCCCGCACTGGCGCCACGCTACTGAGACTGGAAGGGGTCAAGCTGCCCGCAGCCTCTACCGGTGATGCCACCACGGTAGAGACAGGCCAGGAATTAGTCATCCACGGCTGGGCGGATGAGAAACCGACCTTGAAGAGAATGCCATTGCTAGTCTCGAACTACCCGGACTTGTTGCCCCTTGGTTTCAACGTGCAATTGACCGATGCGGTGCGTAATGCGGGAGGGTGGGGGTGGGCCGGCAAGCAGGGATCTGTGGTCACTGATAAGAAGGGCAATGTTCTCGGATTAGAAAGCATATATTCCTACCAACTGGCGATACGGCTCGGTTTTCCAGGCTATATACCGCCTATAATCAGCATCAACAGTATGCTCGAGCTGCTTTCTCCGGACGCCAACCAAAAGCCCTGGGCCAACGGTCCGCTGCAGTTCTTTGTTAACGTAGAGAATGGTGAGTCCGGCGGCTATGATGGCTTCGTGAATAATTATGAAGCCGCCGCCGATGCCATCCAGACGTTGCTCAACAGGCTTGGTCAGCCCCTGTCAACTGCCGATGTCCCGCAAGACTTTTGGAGCTATGCCTGGCCCAGCGAATCTTCAGACGGGACTCTGCTGACCACTGTCTTTCCTCGCCCGGTTGAATTACGAGACACCCAGGGTAATATCCTTGCTCAGGCGAAGTGGGTAGGCATCCAGTGGGGGAGAAGCGAGGGAAAACCAAACCGTATTCTTTATGGCAGTGTAGCCTACACTGTGGCAGGGAGCTTTGAGATGGAGGGAGATACCGCTAATCTGGCAACTATCATCAGGGCTCAACTTGACCATCCTTACGGCCCATAGCACTCCAACGAAGCTGTTCATATTGAACTATTGCACCTTTTGTTGCGCAGTCATAAAAAGGTTTTTGTTGGATAACAGCAATCGCTTGAATCGATACTCGCCGATTTTAGGGACTCTTAGATAATCTTCCCCAGCCAATATTAGACCTAAGAACCACTGTGGCTATTTGGGTGAACCTAAAAGACTATATCAATAGTATATTAGCTATTTCCCACCCAACCATAGAAAATAGCGGATCGTAGACTCACCACTTGATTTTCCCGAGCCGCTTCTCTAGAATAGCATCATAAAGGAGGCAAGGGGCCTCTGCCTTTTCTCACGGCTACATGGGGTTCAGGTGGTCGTCGGTTCGAATCCGACCACCCCGACTTCGAAGCTAAGATTTGGTGGTGCTTTCATCAGGCCCCCTCATCTATTGTGGATTTGGTTGAGCGGAGAGTCGAGGCTGCCCTCAGCAGGCTCCTGGTATAGCCTTGCTTTGGTGCTGCTACGATTTCATTTGAGGAACCCTCTTCGATAATCTTGCCGTTA
>DAOUEB010000025.1:0-23291 GCA_034430675.1 Dehalococcoidales bacterium | reverse complement strand
CCTTTTTCATCAATCTCCTCAATCACCTCGGCAATCATACCCCTGGCTATGAATGAGTATATCGGCTCAACTGCGCTTGTATCACTGGAATACAGCGAGTCTTTGAAACCCTGACTAACAAGTAGCCCGATTTTCGCTCCCGTTCTCTGAATTATCGTATTAACACTGATGGTGGTTGAATACCTTATAATGTCGGTATCTGCCAGCATTTCTTGTACCGAGACTCCGAATTGCTGGGCGCCTTCTTTTATGCAATCTACCAAGCAGACTGTGAGGTCGTGAGGAGTTGTTAATACTTTTACTGTCCTCAGGTCTCCGTTACGGGTAAGAAAACCGTCTGTAAATGTGCCCCCGGTGTCAACGCCAATCATGAATGACATTTTTACTCCTCCAGCGGACTAAAGACTTAAAAAATTTGGATTGTTTGGTAACTTTATAGCATATACCAAAAAGTAGTGTCAAGTGTTACTATCGTACATTTTAAATTATTATATATTATTACTTTGAATATTCGTTTAATATTTGTTACAATATCGTCGTATAAAATACATTTTTCTCCAGAAGGAGCTATTGTGAGAAGTCACTCGGAAAGACTGGACTCACTGGCCAAGCGCCTCAGGGTTCAGGCCAACGATTTGAGATTTGATAACTTCCTCTCATTTATTTACACGTTCGAGATAGTTAACAAATATCTGGATAACGAGTTGAGGGAATTCGGCCTTAACCGGACGCAAATGAGCATCCTGCATATTCTGATAGCACGTGGTGGTACCCTGACACCGACCGAATTGAGCCGCCGCATAACGCGCTCTAAACATGCTACTACTAAAGCTGTTGACAGCCTCGATATGCTGGGACTGACCAAGAGCGCCAGGACAAAACGAGACCGTCGACTTAGAAAGGTCAGCATAACCGAGAGGGGTTTAGACCTGGTGGAGCAGACCATGTCGCTTCGACACACTATTGGTTCTCAAGCTATGCAGTGCCTGGACCAAGAAGAAGCGGAGTCTTTTCAGACTATTTTAAGAAGATTCAGGAAACACGTGATTCAGCTCATGGAAGAAAACCAAGCTTTATAGTAATCATTTTCCGTAACTTGTTACCATACCGTTAGATGAATCGAGGTTTGACCTAGTTCCCGGCTTTTCTACCATATCAAGTACGAATACGCGAGTTATCTGCCGAATGCTCCACCAGTTTACGATAGAATTCTGGCCTGCGGTCCTTTACAATATCAATCTCTAACTCACCCGGTATTATCACCTGCTGCTTTTCTTGGGCCTGTGCCGGAATAATTTCGGCGTGAAGGATATCTTCATGGTAGGGTTTGCCTTCGGCCAACAAGGCACCCGTACAGTCGAAAATCCTGCTTTTCCCGAAGAACCTGACGCCACGCTCCTCGCCAACGCGATTGATGGCGATAAGATGGACTCGGTTCTCACGAGCTCTGGTTAGAACAACATGTTCAGGAACAAATTCGATACCTTCAGGCCAGTTTGTTACTGTAACAATAACTTCAGCTCCCAGTAGTGCTAAAACGCGAGCGTGCTCGGGAAAATCCAGGTCATAGCAGATACCCAGGCCGATTCTACCTATATCAGTGTGGTAGACTTCCAGAGGCATGTCGCCGTGGTTGAGGAAACGATCGATGCCGATATAGGGCAGATGCAGCTTGCGATATTTGCCAATCAATCCGGATGGACCTATTAATGCTGCGGTATTATAATACCTGCCTTTGTCCTTCTCCAACAGACCGACGACGACATGCAGATTCAGCTTGCGGCAGGAATCCATAATTTTCTCCGTACTCGGCCCTGGGACTGTCTCAGTTAATGGAAGAGCCTCTTCCAAGCTGTAAAAAACGTAGCCGCTCAACGTAGCCTCGGGGAACACAATCAATTGAGCCCCCTCTTGCGCTGCGGTCTCCATCAGTTCGAGGCTCCGTGTAAGATTTCGATCCTTATCCAGTATAATCGGTTCCATTTGTATGCCGGCAATTTTTATCGTCTCGCGCATATTGATAAACCCCCGTAATTCGATTTCAAACCATTTATATTGTAGTTGTTCCGTACCGCAGGGCTTTGACCATGCAGGCAACCAGGGGACTCTGTTCCTTTGGAATCCCCGAGCAATGTTATCTTGCGGCGGAGACTGCAGGGAGTTTTTTTATTATTTTATTTTTTAAAGTCGGACCCGCTGTCAGCCGTGTCAGACTTATTATTCAGTATTGTTATCTTCATGGCAAAACCTTAACCGAACAGTCTCCTGCGCTGTGAAAGTTCGCTGAGGCGGATTAACGGAGCATGCTCCAACTTGACTATAATCATCAAGACGTGCGTTGTCAATCCCGTGACAATCAATTAATTAGATGGTGGATTTTGGTCTCATAAGGGTTTTGGCGCGACCCAGGAGTTCTGTGCTAAAATTGGGCCAAGCAGTGAAAATAAGAAAGGTGAGATTTGAGAATGAAAGTAAGAGTAAGAGAAAAATATCAAGGTTTTCCCCGCCAAGTATTACTGGATAAAGCGCATGAACTAGGCACTAGTTATGAGAAATATTCAACTGGTTGCTCTCAGTCCACAGTAGCAGCATTACACGACATTCTTGGCTTTGACAACTCTCTAGTTAGAGTAGCGAGTTCATCCTGTGCCGGCCAGGCCGCTCAGGTAGTAGGAACATGTGGGGCACTGATAGGAGGAACATTAGTTCTGGACTATTACTTCGGTCGCCCGGCAGAAAAGATGTCAGACAAAGAGCTTATTCAGGAAAACGTGGATTCGTTGCTAAGCGCTATGGGCATAGCCAAATTGCTCTATGATAAGTATATTGAAGAATATGGTACCATTATTTGCTCGCATATTCAGACACAGCTTTTTGGGCGTCACTTTTACCTGTGGGATGAAGAGGAGCTAGCAAAGTTTGAAGAGGCAGGGGGACATTCAGATTCCGGGAAATGCATTAATATTGTTGGGAATGCAGTACGTTGGACCATGGAGATTCTGGTTGACAAAGGTGCTGTTGAGCTATAGCTAAGATAGCAGGGTGCCTGCTTAATATGAATAGGATTGTGGGAGATAGGTATAGCATCCAAAGCGCTGTCTATCATCCTGCGGATTCTTGATAATGACCTTCCCGTAAACGTTCACGAAGTAGCTAACCCGCTTTACAGGAGTATAACCAAAAAGTTTATAGTCGCAAATGTTGATTTTTTTAATAGCATTATGTTCGAGGAAATAAACTAAATGATTTTCCCTTTTGGTGAGGGTGAATGAATGCAGAGCGTGATGGATTGCCAACCGGCTAATGAACTGTCACAACAAACGCTTGGCTTATTACCTAAAATCACAAAAGAGGCTTTTGTTGGGTAACATTCGCTTATTTAGTTACCTGCGGTGATTCCCCGGGTTTCGGCGGCTGCGGTGTTAATATGAGACTGGCTGGTCTGAAACGGGTGGCCGATGAACTGGGGATAGGTCTGGCTAATTTCGCCAGGGGCAGAGTGGTCACACATAAGGAAGCGCTCTTGAACAGGCGGTTCGTCATTGCCAACGGGGTCCTTGATGCGGATGGCCTGGTAAGCCTGCCGAAGCTGAAAACACACGGTCTGACCAGATTGACCGGTGCCGTCAAGAACCAGTTCGGGTGTGTCCCCGGATTTTTAAAAGGCCAGCATCATGCCAGAACGCCCGACCCCTTTGCTTTCGCCACCATGCTCGTCGATTTGAACACTTTGCTTAGACCGCGACTTTACATAATGGATGCTGTTATGGCTATGGGGGGTAATGGCCCGAGGAGTGGTGACCCCAGAAAGCTGGGCGTTATGCTGTTTTCCAGCGACCCCATTGCCATGGATGCCGTAGCCTGTAAAATCATCGACCTGAATCCCGCCTTCGTACCGACATCCGAACCGGGCGAAAAGGCCGGACTCGGCACGTACCACTACGAAAATATTGAAATCGTTGGAGACAATGTAGAAGATTATATTTGCCGTGACTTTAACGTCGTTCGCAAACCTCCTGTCCCCGTTACCGGCGGGCGTATCGGCAGATTCATAAAAAACCGGACCAGCCCGCGCCCGGTAATTGATGGAACGCTGTGCACCGGCTGTGGCACGTGTGTCCGGCACTGTCCGGTAACACCTAAAGCTGTGGACTGGGTGGGGGCTGACGAATCCCGACCGCCTGTCTATAATTACACCCGCTGCATACGCTGTTTCTGCTGTCAGGAGAAGTGCCCCGAGGGGGCTATATCTGTGAAAGAGCCGCTATTGGGAAAAATCTTTTTCCGGCGATAATATGAACCTAAAGGAGGACGAAGTAATGGATACTGAGAATCGGGTTTACCGCGACCTGCAGAGATATCTGGACAGGATGCAGGGCGGCTTCCCGGAGGTAGAGTCCGGCCTGGATATTAAGTTACTGAAGCGCTTCTTTACTCCTGAAGAAGCTGAAATGGCCACGCAGCTTTCCATGAAGCCGGAACCGCTAAAGCGTATTTACGGTCGTGCTAAAGACAGCGGGATGTCCCTTGAAGAGCTACGGCAACTGCGTCGCGCTCTGCCCTATCAATGCCAACCGGTTGTGTAAAAAAGAGACGGAGAAGGTGCCTTTAAAAGATAAAAATACCGTCAATATGAAGATGCTATCCGGCAGGGCAGGCGGGTGGAACGTGCTAAAAATCAGGATGAAGATGCTGCTGGGGTTAAAGGTATAGTCTTACTTAACCAGGTCTTCCATTCCCAGGGATACCAGCGTCTCCGCCGTGGGTAGACCTGTCTTCTCGTCCCAGCCGCGGAGGCGGTAGTACTCCTTCAGCATACCGTTGAATTTGTCCCTGTCGAGAACGTTTCCGGTCATATCCACGGGCCTGGCACCGGGACCGGGCATCAGCATCTTCATGCCGTGCACACTAATCCCCAGGGGTTCGGTGAAGTTGAACTCGGGGGGAAAGTCGTCCTCGGGGACTCTATGCCCCTCGCGCACCCTGATAATTCTCTGCATGTTGAAGATACGCTCGGCGTAAGGGCCCAGTTCCGCGGCATCCATACCGGTCACGGCGGTAAATATCTTGCCTTCCAGGTCGGGGTCGCCTATACCGTCGGGAGTGCTCAGGGAGTAGGTAATCGGCCAGACGAAGTCGCACAATCCCAGGCTGTCCCGGAGGTATGTCCGATTCTGTATGTTTCTGGCCGCCATGGCCTTGCCTTCGTAGCTTGTCTGGTCGGCGGCGGCCTCGCTGCCCCAGAAAGCCCTGGCTAACTTTAAAAAGACTTCCGGCGTGACGGGAGATGATTTCGGGTCGGCCTGATGCATACGCCACGGCATGTGCGCATAATCCATTTCATGGACGGTGATGGGGTGCATCCTGTTTTCGAAA
This sequence comes from Dehalococcoidales bacterium, assembly GCA_034430675.1. Lineage (GTDB taxonomy): Bacteria > Chloroflexota > Dehalococcoidia > Dehalococcoidales > RBG-16-60-22 > JAFGPF01. Next base: position 17,915 of record DAOUEB010000025.1, on the reverse strand, counting down.
GGATACAGCAGCGCGTGGGCTAAATAGGCCCTGGGCGGTACGCCGTCATGCGAGCCGATGGGCGCGACGTTATAAGGAAACATGGCCTTGGCTTTATCCGAAACTTTGTCGTATACCCTCGTCATGCCCTCGGCCAGGATATCCCCGAAGCCCTCGCGGTGCGCTATCATGTAGAGCAGTTTTTCTAGGAATTCGCGGGTGCCTATCTTTGACAGCGGCAGGCCGGTCTCGGCCTCGGTAAGGGCTCCGGCCTTATAGCAGGCGTAGAGCCACTCGACCATGCTCTGGAGTTCGAAGGTGCCGATTGAATAGTCGTTGGCCAGGGTGGGAGCATCAAATAACGTTTTAATTGGTTCGTCTTCGCGGCCGTACACCCACGGCAGGTAGTATTCCATGGCCTGGCAGCCGCGCAGGCCCTCCAGTTCGGGGTCGTTGCCGAACCGGTAAATGTACTTGGAGCATACCAGCCCGCACTGATAGCAGTGTCTTTGCCCCACTTCCTCCAGCACGTGGCCGTGATTGGTCATGCCTATCCGGGGGGTTACGGCCAGGCTGACGGTATTTTTGATTTGAATTGTGTAACGATTTAGTTCTTTTAATTGGGCAGGGTCGGCCACCGTGGGACTCCCCGTGCCTCTAACGACTACAGCTTTCAAATTCTTGGAAGCCATTACCGCCCCGAAACCGGCCGTAGCCGCGGCCTGCTGCGAGCCGAAAATAACCGCCGTCCTTACCAGGTTTTCACCGGCGATGCCGGTGGTGGCAAAGCGCATTTTATCGCCATATTCCTGCTGAAGCATTTCTTCGACCCGGTAAGCGCCCTGCCCCCACAGCGATGATGCGTCGAGGAGCTCAACCTTATCATTATTAATCGACAGGTAAACAGGTTCGGAGGCGCGTCCGTCGATGACGATTCCATCCCATCCGGCCTTCTTCAGTTCGGCCGGTAAGTGCCCGCCCATGCTGCCGTAGCAGTAACCTTCCGGGTAAGCCATGGGCGACTTACCGGAGACCGACATTCTGGCGGCGCCCTGGGTGCCGGTGGCCAGCAGCGGCCCGGTCATAAAGATAAGTCGATTCCCCGGGTCGAATGCCCTGACCTCGGGCATCACCTTTTCCCAGTAGAGCCGGGAAGCCAGGCCGCGTCCCCCGAGATATTTCCCGGCATATGGCTGCGTAGCAATATCGCTTATTTTGCTATTACTGAGGTCAACATGGAGTATTTTACCCATCCAGCCGTGCATGTGTACCTCCTGTATGTATAATTACAGTCTATCAGGGGATTGCCTGCATTGCCAAGTAAAGGAAGGTCAAGAATTATTGGTAATAGTAAGTGTCATTCCAGCGAAAGCTGGAATGACATTATATGATATTTTTTAATTTACCTTTAATTTTTGGGATAGGCTTTTCCGTCACGGAGCTCGATGTAATTGACTTCGGCAAGTTCGTCCAGCATGAGTTGCACGTTGACGGGATAAAGCGGGGGATAAATATCGTCCCTTTCAAAGTCGGTAAATGTTTTCAGTATTTCATCTACGGTTATGCCGGGCTTGCTTTTAATCTTGTCGAGTATGCTCATTTCCCTTCGGTAATAGGGAAGAGTATAACCACCGCTGGCCACGTCAACCGGCTCTACCGAGAAATAGGCCGAGGTCCGGCAATCTTTATGTTTTTTGCCATATTGAACCTCATTTCTAGGTACTCAGGTGGGCTATTACTAATTTTAGTCCCCTGCCAGCGTCCCCGGCATTTTCCCGTTCACCAGTGGCACGACGCATATCACGGTGAGCAGCCCTTGGCTCGTATTGGCGATGCTATGCGGCTCGTCGGGCAAGACCATGACGGCGTCGCCCTCGTTCAGAGGCTTTTTAGTGTCACCGTTTACGAGAGTGCCCTGACCTTCGACCACGAAAATCTCGTGTTCCCACTGGTGGGTATGGTGGGGAGTAGCGCTGCCCGGCTGTATCTCGAAAACGCGCATGACGAAGGTGGGGGCGCCCTCGGCGGGGCCGGCGACAACGTGTATGACCGCCCCCGGCGCCACCTCAATACCTGCCACCTGGCGGTAGTTCTGTATTTTCATAATTTCTCCTTATAGTGAAAAGATAATTACCTGCCAATTATCAACGACGATTACACCCTTGTCAAGAAATTGACCGATGTGTATATGTCTGTTATCCTGTTAATAACTACTGTCAGAAAAGCAGGGGGTGATTGGATTGGATTCGTTTAGCAGAGACTGGCAGCGCTGGTTCCCGGAGAATAAGGAAAAGGGGTCAGAGCCCCCGTCGCGCCGTAGCAGGATAGCCGGCAGGGTAATCATGGCGGTGGCCGGTTTGATAGTGCTGTTTATCCTCGCCAGTGTAGCCAAGGGTTTTTATACGGAGTGGCTCTGGTTCAGCAGCCTGGGTTATGGCAGTGTCTATACCACTATCCTCAAGACAAGGCTGCTGGTCTTCTTTATAGCCGCTGTTGTCTTCTGTCTCCTGCTTATGGCGAACCTGATACTGGCTACTCGAATGGCCCCCCAGAGCGAGGCCCATTTCTGGCCTTGGGCTATCGTGAGTGGACTCCAGCGTATCGTAAGGTGGAACGTTATTCTGGGTACGGCCATTCTCAGCCTGATATTCGGCATGGTGGCTCAGGGGAACTGGCAGATGATTTTACGGTTCTTCAACTGGCAGCCCTTCGGCATCACCGACCCCGTTTTTCATAATGAAATCGGCTTCTATGTTTTCTCCCTGCCTTACCTGCACTTTCTGAGGGGGTGGTTCCTGGGGGCGTTGATTGTCATTCTTCTGGCTGTGGCGGTCACCTACTTTTTTACCTATGGAGCACAGCGGCTCAAGTTCGATTTTACCCGTCCGGTGCTGGGTCACATCGGCGGACTGGTGATGGCTATTCTGGGACTTTTTGCCTGGGGTTACTGGCTCGGTATCTGGGAGATGGTCTATTCCGAGCGTGGCGTGGTCTTCGGAGCCAGCTATGCCGACGTGCACGCCAAGTTACCGGCCCAGTGGATTCTCCTGGTTGTAGTCGTCATTTTCATGGGGGTTATTCTGGCCTCCGTAATCAAACGCAAGCTCCGCTGGCCCCTCTACGGCATTGCCGGGTGGGTCGTGGCGGCTATCATCGTCGGGGCAATCTACCCCGCCCTGATACAGCGCTTTCAGGTGGAGCCTAATGAGCTTGTCCGGGAGCGTCCTTATATCGAATATAATATTAACTTTACTCGTGAGGCCTACGCCCTGGACCGTATCGACGATCAGCCCTTTCCCGCTGAGCCATCACCGACCGCCCAGGATATAGCCAATAACGAAGCTACGATTAATAACGTCAGGCTCTGGGACCACCGCCCGTTAAAGGATACCTATAACCAGATACAGTCAATACGACTCTACTACGATTTCTACGATGTCGATGTCGACCGCTATGTTATTGATAACGAATACCGCCAGGTCATGCTGTCCGCCCGGGAGCTGTCCGCCGAAAAACTAGCCGGGGAGGCACAGACCTGGGTCAACCGTATGCTCCAGTTTACCCACGGCTACGGCGTCGTGCTCAGTCCGGTCCATGAGATAACCACCCAGGGGCTGCCCAATCTGCTGTTGAAAGACATACCGCCCGTCGGCGTTTTTGAGATAGAGCGTCCCCAGATTTACTTCGGGGAAAAGACGAACGACTATGTCATCGTGAAAACGGATACGCAGGAGTTCGACTATCCCCGCGGCGAGGAGAATGTCTACGGGCGTTACGAGGGTGAGGGCGGCGTGAGCCTGGACGGTTTCTTCCGTCGGCTGGTCTACGCCTGGCAGTTCGGCGACCTGAATATCCTTCTCAGCGGCCAGCTGAACCCGGAGAGCCATGTCCTGTACTATCGCAACATCAGGGAGCGGGTAAACCACCTGGCACCGTTTTTACAGCTGGACAATGACCCCTATATGGTGGTTATCGACGGCCGGTTGTTCTGGATACAGGATGCCTATACCACCACCGACCGCTATCCCTATTCCGAGCCGATTGGCGGCGGACTGAACTATATCCGCAACAGTGTTAAAGTAGTCATCGATGCCTATAATGGCGATGTCACTTTCTATGTCACCGAGCCTGATGATGCCCTGATACGCACCTACCAGGCTATTTTCCCCGACCTCTTCGTTCCTGCCGAGCAGATGCCCGAGGCTTTCCGCATCCACTTGCGTTATCCCGAAGACATGTTTAGTGTACAATCGGTCATGTACCGGAGCTATCATATGCGCGATGCCCGCGTGTTTTACAACAAGGAGGACCTCTGGACGGTACCCCGGGAGATCTACGCCGGGCAGGAACAGGCCATGGAGCCGTACTACGTCATCATGCGCCTGCCCGGGGAGGAGCAGGAAGAGTTCCTGATCATGCTTCCCTTCACGCCGGTTAACAAGAATAATACCATCGCCTGGCTGGCAGCCCGCTGTGACGGGGAAAACTACGGGAAGCTGCTGGCTTACCATTTCCCTAAGGAGGAGTGGGTGGATGGTCCGAGCCAGATTGAGAACCGAATCGGGCAGGATACCGTTATCACCGAGCAACTGGCCCTTTGGGGTCGTGGCGGTTCTCGAGTTATCCGCGGCAACCTGCTGCTGATTCCTTTAGGCAAGTCCATCCTGTATGTGGAGCCGGTCTTCCTCCAGGCGGAGGGTGGGGGACTTCCCGAGCTGAAACGGGTCATCGTGGCTGCCGGTGAGCGGATAGCCATGGAGTCGACCTTGATGGGAAGTATCCAGGCTGTCTTCGGTACCGAGGTGTTACTGCCCGAACCCGTCCCCGAACCACCGGCGCCAGCAGAACCGTCTGAACCGGAGAAGCCGGTGGAACCGGAGAAACCGGTAGACGCTGAAATCGCCAGGCTGGTGGCAGAAGCCCGGCAGCACTACGAACAGGCACAGAAGAACCTCCAGGCGGGCGACTGGGCCGGTTTCGGCAGCGAATGGGATGCCATGGAAGAAGTGCTGCAAAGGCTGGCTGAGCTTACGGCGCAGTAGAATACATACCCACATATAGCCAGATAATTAATAATGATTTTGGGGGATTATTTACATGTTTGACCGGGATGTCGTCATCGTCGGTGGGGGTCCGGCGGGACTGACGGCCGGATTGTATTTACGCCGGGCCAAGCGGCGGACTCTCCTTCTGGACAGGGATACCGTTGGTGGTTACATACGGAACATAGAGCTTATTGAGAACTACCCCGGCTTTACCGAGGGTGTCTCCGGCGCCAAGCTCGCTGCGGAGATGGTGAAACAGGCCGAGAAGTATGGCTTGCAGACGGAACCGGGCGATGTCACCAGTCTGGAGCTTTTTTCGGGCACCCGCTGGGTGGGCTGTGCCGATGGACAGGGTTTCACGACCAATATCGTGATTTTTACCGGCGGTTCCAAGAATAAAAAGCTCGGTGTCCCCGGCGAGGAGGAGTTGGCGGGAAAAGGAGTCTTTGAATGTGCCTTCTGCGACGGAGGCCATTATGCCGACCAGGTGGTGGCGGTGTGTGGCGGCGGGGATGCCGGCGTTACCGAGGCACTTTATATGGCGAAAATCGCCTCGAAGGTAATTCTCATTGAAGCCATGCCCGAACTGACCGCTACGGCGGTCCTCTGCGATAGACTTAACGCCGACCCCAAAATAGAAGTACGCTGCGGTATGACGGTCGAGGCTATCACCGGCAACGGCAAAGTCGAGGCGATAGAACTTCTAGATGCGGCGGGTAAGAAAAAAGAGACCCTGAAAGCGGACGGTGTCCTGGTGCATATCGGCCTGAAGCCCAATACGGGCTATCTGGAAAGCATTATACCGCTGGATGACCATGGTCAAATTATCGTCAACGAGACCATGCAGACGGAAGTCCCTTACATACTGGCGGCGGGTGACATCAGGAGCGGCTCGCCCCGGCAGGTCGTCACGGCGGTAGGCGACGGCGCCATCGCGGCTATCACGGCGCAGAGGATGTTGCAGGAATCGCAGTAAAGCAACCGGATACATGCCCTCAGGCTGTCTTCGCCGCCACACGCCCTATTTTTTGAACCCTTACCGCGGCTACCTTGTATTCCGGTATTTTCGATACGGGGTCGAGGGCGGGGTTGGTCAGCTCGTTGGTCGGGGTTTCCGCGAAGTGGAAGGTCATGGCGATAGTACCCGGCGGCGTGGACTCCGTCACTCCGGCCTTGGCGGTAACTTCGCCGCGCCGTGAAATCACCTGTATCTTATCGCCGTCATTGATACCCAGAGCTTCGGCATCCCCGGGATTTATAGCCACCAGCTCTTCACCCAGGAAGGTATTGAGGCCCCTGACCTTCCGTGTCATCGTGCCGGTATGAAACTGGAACAGGTTGCGGTTGGTGGTTAAGACCAGCGGGTATTCATCATCGGGGAGCTCGGCAGGGGGTCGGTACTCCAGCGGGACGAAATGCCCCTTGCCCCTTGAGAATATCTCGGTGTGGAGAATAGCCGTTCCCGGGTGTTCCTCGGTAGGGCAGGGCCACTGCAGGCCTTCCGTTTCCAGCCGACTGTAGTTAATGCCTCCGTAGCTCGGAGTGACACTGGCAATCTCTTCCATAATCTGGGAGGGGTGTTTAAAATCGAAGCCACTGGCCCCCATGCGACGGGCAATCTGGCAGGTTATCCACCAGTCGGGACGGCTGTCGCCTACCGGTTCGATGGCCTTCCTCACCCTCTGGACACGGCGCTCGGTATTGGTGAAGGTGCCGTCCTTTTCGGCAAAGCTGGTAGCCGGCAGAACGACGTCAGCCAGTTGGGCGGTCTCCGAGAGGAAGATATCCTGAACCACGAACAAATCCAGTTTCTGCAGCGCCTCGCGGACATGGGTGGCGTCGGGGTCGCTCAGGGAGGGATTCTCGCCCATGAGGTACATGGCCTTAATCTTGCCTTCATGGGCCAGGGGCATAATCTCGGTGAGCGTTTTACCCGGGGTCGGATTAAGACGGGCACCCCAGGCAGACTCGAATTTCTCCTTGATATCTTCGTTATTAACGGGTTGATAACCGGGATAGACATTGGGCAGAGCCCCCACGTCGCAGGCCCCCTGCACGTTATTCTGTCCCCGCAGTGGATTAACGCCGCAGCCGGGCTTGCCGACATTGCCGGTGAGCATGGCCAGGTTGGCGACGGCGATGACATTATCCGTGCCGTGAGTATGCTGGGTGATGCCCACCGTGTAGAAGATAGCCGCCGGGTCATTGGTGGCGTACATACGGGCGGCCTCGGCTACCTTTTCGCCGGGCACACCGGTGATGTTCTCGACGAGACTGATGGGGTAGTTCTTAAGCGAGTCCTTGAAGAAATCGTAGTTCTCGCACCTTTCCTCGATGAACGCGGTGTCCATCAGGTCTTCGTCGACGATTACTTTCATCATTCCCATCAGCAGGACGACATCGGTGCCGGGGTGGTGTTGCAGCCAGATATCGGCGTCGCGTACCAGAGGAATCTCCAGGGGATTAGCGACGATAAGTTTGGTGCCCTCGCGCACGGCCTTGCGCATGTTCATGCCGATGATAGGATGAGCCTCGGTGGTATTGGTGCCGATAGCCAGGATACACCTGGCATCACTCATATCTTTAATGGAGTTGGTCGAGGCCCCGCTCCCGAAGGTTGTGACCAGACCGGCCACGGTGGGGGCATGTCAGAGGCGGGCGCAGTGGTCCACGTTGTTGGTGCCCAGCACCGCCCGGGCCAGCTTCTGCATGACATAGTTGTCCTCGTTGGTGCTCTTGGCCGAGGAAATTATCGCCACTTCGTCTCCGTGGTAATTTCCCAGTTTACCGGCGATGAAGTCTAGCGCTTCATCCCAGGAGGCTTCGACAAGACGGCCATTCTTTCTGATGAGCGGCGTGGTCAGCCGTTCATGGTGATTGACGAACTCGGCGATGCCGAAGCGGCCTTTCACGCAGAGTCGACCCTGATTGGCCGGGCCCTGCTCATCGCCGCGGACGCTGATTACCTTATCGTCCTTAACGCCCAGGTACATCGAGCAGCCGATGCCGCAGTAAGTGCAGACGGTCTTCACTTCATGTTCTGGAAGTGTGGTATCTTTAGGCGTTATGGCGCCCACCGGACAGCGTACCATGCACTCGCCGCAGGAACGACAAATCGAGTCCATCAGGGGCATATCGCCGAAGGTGGCTACCTTCATGCTGTAGCCGCGGTAGGCCATATCAATAGCGCCGACGCCGGTTATCTCCTGGCAGGTACGCACGCAGCGGGCGCAGAGAATGCACCGGTTGCGGTCGAGGTCAAAGAATGGATTGCTGGTGTCAATGGTGCGCGGCACGGTATCCCTGGGAATACGCAACTCGTGGACGCCGATATAGTCGGTGACCTGCTGCAACTCGCAGTTATTGTTGGCCGGGCAGACGACACAGCGGTCGGTAACGGCGACATGCCGCAGGCAGATATCGTAGGGACCGCAGCGTTCCCGGCGGTGACACTCCAGGCAGTCGCAGGGGTGGGTGCTGAGTATCAGTTCCAGCGAGGCCTGCCGTACTTGCTGGATGGCGGGCGATTCCGTGGTGACGACCATCCCGTCGGTAGCGGGCGTGGTACAGGCGGTGGGCAGCCCGCGCATCTTTTCGATTTCCACGATGCAGAGTCGGCAGCCACCATACGGCTCGAGGTCGGGATAGTGGCAGAGGGTGGGTATGTAGATGTCCGCCGACAGTGCGGCTTCGAGCACGGTCATGCTTCTGGTAGCTTTGACTTCCTGCCCGTTGATGGTAAGAGTAATTCTATCCATTTTAGATTCTTTAATATATTGTAATATGTCATTGCGAGCGAAGCAATCCCTATGACCGTAGCCGAGATTGCTTCGTCGCTAACGCTCCTCGCAATGACAGTACCTTTATTGAACAACTCCCGTATTTTACTTACAATTGTTTTTTATGCTGCGGCGGCTTTCGGTTTCTCTTTTACCGGTATGGGTTCGCTGGGGACATCAACCTCTTCCGCGGAGACCTTGACGATGGCGCTGAATCTTTCCGGACAGACTTCAAGGCAGGTGCCGCACCTGGCGCATTTTTCCTGGTCGATGACGTGCACCATTCTCTTTCCCCCGGCTATACATTCCGTCGGGCACTCGCGCGCGCAGATGCCGCAGCCCTGGCACTTGTCCGGAAGAATGTAAAATGAAATCAACTTCGTACAGGATAAAGCGGGACACCGCTTCTCGTTGATGTGGGCTTCATATTCGTCGCGGAAATAGCGGAGAGTGGTCAGGACGGGGTTGGGGGCCGTCTGCCCCAGTCCGCAGAGAGACCCGGCTTTAACCTGCTCGCCCAGCTGCTGGAGTAGGGGAATATCTTCCGGTCTGCCCTCACCCTGGCAGATTCTTTCCAGGATATCGAGCATCTGCTTCGTGCCTATGCGGCACGGGACGCACTTGCCGCACGACTCCGCCTGCGTGAAGGAGAGAAAATAGCGGGCGACATCAACCATGCAGGTCTCCTCGTCCATGACGACCATGCCGCCCGACCCCATCATGGAGCCGGCGGCGGCCAGCGACTCGTAGTCGACCGGCTGGTCCAGATAGCTTTCCGGCAGGCAACCGCCGGAGGGACCACCGGTCTGGACCGCCTTGAATTTCTTATTGCCGGGGATGCCGCCACCGATTTCATAGATGATTTTGCGGAGGGGGATACCCATGGGGACTTCGATAAGTCCGCTGTTGGCAATCTTGCCGGTCAGGGCAAAGACGCATGTCCCTTTACTTTTCTCGGTGCCGGTGCTGGCGTACCATTCGGCGCCTTTGTCAATTATTACCGGCACGGTAGCCAGTGATTTCACGTTATTGATAGTGGTCGGTTTGCCCCATAACCCCGAGTTGGCCGGGAAGGGGGGACGGGAGCGGGGCATGCCGCGCTTGCCCTCGATGGAGGCCAGCAGCGCCGTCTCCTCCCCGCAGACAAAGGCGCCGGCGCCTTCCTTGACGTGAATGTGCAAACTGAAGTCGGAGCCCTGTATCTTATCGCCGAGAAATCCCTTTTCCTCGGCCTGCTGGATGGCCAGCCGGACACGTTTCACGGCCAGCGGGTATTCCGCCCGGATGTAGATATAGCCTTCTGAGGCACCGATGGCATAGGCGGCGATGGTCATGCCTTCAATGACGGTGTAGGGGTCGCCTTCCATGGTGCTGCGGTCCATAAAAGCCCCGGGGTCGCCTTCATCGGCGTTGCATATCATATATTTCTGGTCGCCGACGGCATTATGGCAGAAGTCCCACTTGGTACCGGTGGGGAAACCGGCGCCGCCGCGTCCCCGCAGGCCGGAGCGCTTGACTTCGTCGATGACCTGCTCCGGGGTCATTTCTTTTAATACTTTTTTCAGGGACTCATAGCCTCCAACGGCCATGTAGTCCTCGATTCTTTCGGGGTTAAGTCGCCCGCAGTTACGCAGGATGATGCGCTGCTGCATGCTGTAAAATTTTATGTCTTTATGGTACGGTATGGCCTCGCCGCTAACGGGGTCTTTATAGAAGAGCCGCTCGACTGGCTTGCCGTCCCGGAGGTGAGACTCGACGATTTCCGGGACATCGGCGGCGGTGACGTGAGCATAAAAGATGCCTTCCGGCTCGACGATAGCCACGGGCCCCTGCTCGCAGAAGCCATGACAGCCGGTGAAGTCTACATTAACTCCCTGTAAACCCTGTTCCTTTACCGCTTTTTTCAGGGCTTCGGTAATTTCAAGGGACTTACCGGAGATGCAGCCCGTTCCCTGGCAAACATATATTGTGCGCTGCTTATTACCATTACTCGGCTTTGCTCGTGTCACCTAAAACCTCCGCAACTTTCTTCGTTGTCATCTTGCCATAGGTCTCGTTGTCTATCGTCATCGTCGGAGCCAGGGCGCAGGCACCGATACAGGCTACGGTCTCCAGGGTATATTCCAGGTCGTCGCTGGTCTGGCCGGCCTTAATGCCGAGCTGTTTCTCTACTTCGGCCAGGACCTTGGAGGCGCCGCGTACGTGACAGGCCGTGCCGCGGCAGACCCGGATTAGCTTTTTACCCAGAGGCGTCAGTTTAAACTGGGCATAGAAGGTGCTGACTCCATAGATGGTGCTTTCCGGTATGCGTAAAAACCTGGAGATTTCGTGCATGGCAGCCGCGGGAACATAGCGGAACTTTGCCTGAGTTTCCTGCAGGATGGGAATAAGCTCCTGCTTATCGCCCTGGTAATGCGAGAAAATCTCCTTCAATTTATCCTGAACGTCCGCTTTGGTCAAATTATCTTTTGCCAGGGGTATCACCTCCAGTCTTCAGAAGCTTGACCAGTCTCCAGGCAATATTTTCGCAGAGCGTGTGTATGTCGTCATTGGTGAGATAGTCGGGGACGGTGCTGTCGAATAGAATGCTTCCTTCAGGGGGGAACTCTTTATCACCCCGCCACAGGACAAGAGTTACCGGTACGCGGGGGAAGGCATCGATGGTCACGGCCACGTCACCGTAACTGGCCTTATGCCCGCCCAGAATTTCGGCAGTTTTCAGCAGTTGCTCGGGTTTATCCCCGAAGAACGTGACCAGAGGTTGAATGGTTCTCTTGGAAAACGTGGGAAAGTAGTTAATACCGCCATGCAGCTCCTTGTAGGTTATCGTCTTGCCGGACGAAGGAGTGCCCCGGGCGCGCGTGAAATAGTCCAGGAGCAGGATTTTGTCCCGAATAGGGACGGCTTCCTCGCTATCGGCGAGTGTTACCTCGCTGTCGGGAAAGCCGATTTTATAAGACCTGTTTAAATGGTCGAGGATTATGGCTTTTTTGGAGGATATATATTTTGCGCCGCTTTTCCGACACTGCTCTTCGATGTCGGTAATACCGGCCAGTTGCTCGCAGGCAAGCTTGTAGGCAAGCTCATGAGCATATTCGCGTACGTTCTGCTCCGGTAGTGTCAGGCGTTCTCTTGTCATATCAATTTACTTTTTTATTTTGACAACCTGTCATTGCGAGGGTGACCTGCTCGCCGAACAGGTTCTCTGGCAGGCGAGAACCCGAAGCAATCCGTAAGTTCGGGGGCAACGGATTGCTTCGCTCCGCTCGCAATGATACCTATACTTCAAGCCATGAGTGCGAATAAAGCGACTCTCCCATCAGTACTCTGGTGGTTTTGGCGTAATTGGCCATCTCTTTGGGCAGGGAGGAGATATCCGGTTTTTCCCCGTCCATCATCTTGTGCACCAGCTCAACGATATCGGGTCTTTCGCCGCGGGCTATCTTCATCAGGTCTTTATCGAAGGCATCGACAATGGCCGAGTACAGCCCGTAGCGCATCAACATTATCATGAAAGTCCGGTTCAGCCAGTACCTGAGCTCGTTGGGTGCGCCGTTGGAGACGTTAGATAAGCCTATCACGGATTTGCACCCTGGAACCACATCCCCCAGGCTACTCATAAATTCCAAACATGGCTTCGCCTGGTTTGACTCAATATTAACTACCGGTGTGACAATAGGGTCGAACCAGATACTCTCGTTAGCTATGCCCATCGCATTGGCTGTAGTCATAAGCTCAACGGCTATCATGGCTCTCTCATCAGCATCCCTGGGCATTCCCTCGCGACCCCACAAGAGCCCGATAAAGTCGGCACCGTATTTTTGAACTAGGGGGAATTCCTCCTCCATTCTGACTATGGAAATAGAATTAATTAGTGCCTTGCCCTTGCACACCTTCAGCCCAGCCTCCATAGCCACTGGATTGGTAGTATCTAGTGATAATGGCAGGTCGGTTACCTCTTGTACCGTGTTCACTACCCACTCCATCAACTCGTCACCCCTCTTGCGGGCAGGCCCAATGTTAATGTCAAGGTAATCGACACCAGCTTTAGCTTGGGCCTTGGCCAACTCCTGAATAGGTTGCGGATTCCTTTCCTTCATCGCTGGCCCGATAGTCTTGGATACAACATTTAAGTTTTCCCCGATAAGGATCATTTTGCCTCCTTATACTTTCCAGCCTTTGAGATAACCCGGGATATGGGCACCTTCTCTGGGCCCAACCAGAATCTCCCAGCCGGGCAGTTCCTCTTCCAGGCCACCGCTCTCAGCAGCAGAATAGCCAGGGATTATCAATTTGTGGTGTTTGATCTTGTCCTCGATACCACTCTTCTTAACAAAGGGGGCAATAATATCGGCGGAAAATTTCCCAGCTGCCCAGGCGGTCATAACCGAAAGCCCCTCGGTATCCTTGACTAAAAGCCAACCGGGGATTTTGCTGGTCTCGATATAGCCAGAGACGAGAAAGTAGGTAAGCGAGAAGTTGGTGGTAATAAATAGTGGGGAATTTTCATCAGGGCTACCAATCTTGTAGATTCCCTCGGTAGTGGCCAGCGGTCGCTGCGGGTCGGTATAGATGTTCAATCTTTCCACCAGCAGGGGGAACAGGCTTTCCCCACGGAAATCGGATAGGACGATGATACCGGCGTACTTGGCGATGAACATGGAGGCAATCAGGGCCTCTTTCATGGGGTTATCGGTCATCTCACCGGGGAAGACAATGGTTGGGTAGCCCAGAGGACGGAACTTCTTATTGAGGGCGGCTCCCCTGATGATTATCTGGTCCTGGAATGCCTGGCGAGTAGCCCTTGAGCCGGAGTCAATGACGATATTCTTAACCCCAGCCGCGGTTATTTTTTCAGTAAGTTCGGCAAGTTCTTCTAGGCCTGACGCTTTTACAGCTACCGGGCAGTCATTCTCCTTGGCCAAGTTCACCACGCTATCAAGATTATCTTTGGTGGCGGCGTATATTAGCGGTTTTCGGTCGGCGCAGGCTTTCAGGCCGGTGGCCAGAATATCGGGATTATCACTCATCAGGATGATGCCGCATTCGCATTTTTCCTTGACCTTGTTAGCCAGGGCTTCAAATTTCTGGGCATCTCCTGACTCATCCTTCAATGCTACCAGTTCGGGGTGGAGGGTGAGGCCAACCCTTTCGTAGACCAGGTTTTGGCACTTCTCCAGCCTGGCATCGACCTCTGACTGTTCCATGGTATCGCTGATAAGGATAGCTAGGCCAGGGGGGTTTTCAAGCCTTTTTTCGTGGCGGAACATGACTGTCTCGCCGCCGGCCTTTATCGCCCTGTCGCCTACCCCGATAGTAACTGATAGGATGGGTGGTGCTGATGCCTCCGAGAGCTTCTCTTTGGCTTCCTCGGAGACGTAGGGACAGGCGCTTAGTTCTGCCTTACCCGCCGCTAGGTTCATGGCGAAGGCAAGACAGGTAGGCACACCGCACTCCCCGCAGTTCGTCTTGGGTAACAGTTTAAAAATTTCTATTCCAGTAAGTGCCATATTAATATCTCCTTTTCTAGCCGAGTATCGGGTCCATAGTCAGGGCGGGATGTCCTTTCTCCTGCAGGAAGGGGAGAATCTCCTCTTCGGTAACGCCCACTGTCTCGTCGGCAATCATATCAAGGAGGTCAGGGACGCCAAGCTCCTCAGACCTAGCCTTGAGACGGTCAGCAATTTCTTCCTTCAGCATCTTGGGCATCCAGACCATTCTTAGTAAGCCACCATCAGCGCCAATGAACTTCCTCTGGCAGATGTTATATTTGCCGTGACCGACAAAGCCGGGGGTACTTACGCCACCGCCCACAGTCCCAGCTAGGGTACTGAACCTCATTCCGCAGGGTGTTCCTCCGGTGAATTCACGGTTTACCGTCATCACCCCGTTACACAGGGGAAGGACAGCAGCAATGCACTCGCAGCAGCCGCAGGTTGTCCACGGGTCATTCACTATGCTGTACATGTTGTAGTGGTCTAGGTTTCCTCGAGATGCCTTGTAGATAAACTCATTTACCCCCTTCCACTGCCCCAGCTTGTTGTCGAGGGTCTCTCCCTTGGGCACCGGTTGATTGGGGCCGGTGGGGTTAATCTCGTAGGCAGCTTTACAGTCCATCCAGTTATAGGAGCCGCAGAGGCCAGTCTTCTCCGGGGTAATGACGCAGACGTGGCTGGGAGCAAAGGACTGGCACAGGGTACAGGAGTAATATATATCGGTAGTTTCATCAGTCATTCCTTCAATTCGGATGTCTCTGGTGTGGTATACCTCCCTCGCCTTTTCCTGTATCTCATTTACTTTGTCTTCCTCGGTATAGATCTTCACCTGTAATTTGTCAAATATCCGGCCAAAATCCTGGTGCAGTTTGGCATGGAGGAGCGTCCCGATATGCTCCAGCTTGAAGCCTTTTTCCACAGCCTGTTTGGCCACGCGCAGCCAGGCGATGTCTCTCTGTCCGATGTGCATTAACCCTTGAGCGTAGTTTATAAGGTGGTGAATCTGTCGCTCCAGGATAGGCTCATAATCATCCTGCATTTCCCTGCCCGCCACCTCAACAGCTATAGCCATAGGTAATTTGGAACCAGCCTCCACATCGGTCAAATCGGGGCCAATCACCTCAATCTTACCATCCTCTACCTCTTCCATTCGCTTGCTGGTAACCCATTCCACCATGTGTGTTCGTCCCCCGCCGCACTCCAGATATATATCGTCGCCACGGACTCTCTCTCCTTCAAAGGCAGGGCTAAAGGATACCGGAATTGGCACCTCAGCTATGGTAACCTTGAGTCCCCTGACCTCTATTGCTTTGGCGACGATTTGGTTATGGGGTATGTTGGAGACGACGTGCTCGTAGGTGCAAACACCGGTGGGCAGTATCTCAGGTATCGGAGTATCAGCGATAGTGGGGAATCCAAAATTTATTGCCCCGGCGGCATTGGCATACCACTCATCGCTAACGAAGCCCAGCGGTAGGGCAAAGGCGAAGATGCGGTCCTTATTATAGATAAGATGTTTTCTATAATCTCCAGGCCCAATACCACCGAAGGTGAAGCCGGCCCTGATGGCAAAGCCGGCGGCAAATACAGTGGCGCTGACATCGGGGCCGAAGGAGACCAGACGAGTTGGCCATCCAATCTGCACCCCCGCTTCTATAAGCTGCTCCGAGAATCTCTTCCCGTTGTCCTCAGCTGACATAAAGATGTAGAGGTTCTTCTGCTGAAGTTCCTGAGCAATATTCTTGGCAATCTCTGGACTAGGAGCAGCACCAAGGACGGCAGCAAAACCTGGGGCAGTACCATCAACAAACTCAATGCCCCTCTTCCTGAGGATAACATCATCGGCGGCACCTAACCAGATGTTGCTATTGCTGATATCTTCCTGCTTGGTGTAAAAGTCTGGCTCTTCCAGGTACCTTATCGCTTCAATGATTTCCTCAGCAAAAAAGGTTAACATACCGGCATCAAGGGCTGGCGCCAGGTAGGGCAGGGGATGTTCTTCCCTTACCGGTGGTGGTAGCATGGTTTTGCACTTTTTCAATATCAGCTCTATGTCGCCCAGCTTTTCTACCTTTTCGCCTAAAATACCGTAGATAACCGGTAGATAGTAGGCGGTATTGGGGAAGCCTACCGGTTCGTTGGCGCCCCACTTGTCCATCGCCTCCTGCCACTTCTTCTCGGCCCGGTCAACAATCTTGTGAGCCCCTCTAATTGCTGCTGACGCAATTATTTTAGACATTTCTTATAACCTCCTTATCGTTAATGTTAATGCTTAGGCTGCTTCCATCTCTCGCCTCATTTCCATATCGTAGAGCACTCTCTCCCTGGCTTTGTCAATGCCCAGGGCTTTGCGCTTCTTATCAATGTGCTCAATCATCAGGTGGGCGGCTTTAATCGGGTCAGGCTCAAAAGCCCACATACCACCTAGCGTATCCTCCATGTCCTTGAACAGGTAGTCGGTGACCTCTTTGCTACCCTCGGTGGGCCAGGTCACACCGAACACAGTGAACACTCCTGAGCCGACAAAGTACTGGCCGATGGAGATGGCTTTTTCGCTCATCCACTCCGGAGCGGCGCCGGCGACGGGCAGGTCGCTGATGTCATCGCCCAACCCGCCATCTTTTACCATGGCGGTAGCGGCTATCAGGATGCGGCTGTTGTCCACGCAGGAGCCGAGGTGCAGTACCGGTGGAATCCCGACGGTTTCGCATACTTCCGCCAGGCCTTTGCCGGCAAATTCGGCGGCTGCCTCTGGAACCATGAGTCCGGCTTCGGCACAGGCGATGGCATTGCAGCCTGTCGTAAGCACGATTACATCATTCTTTATCAGTTCCTTAACCATAACGACATGACCCTCATTGTGTTTCACCCGGGCATTATTGCAGCCGACGACGCCGGCCACGCCCCGGATGCGGCCATTAATGATATTATCGTTCAGCGGCCGGTAGGAGGCACGGAACATGCCACCCAGCAGGTAGTTAATGGTTTCATGGCTGAACCCGGCAATCTGAACAGTTTGCTCGTCAGGAACGTAGATATTCCCCTTTCGATTGGGGAAGTTCTCAATAGCTGTCGTAGCTATTTCCCGGGCTGATTTCAGGGCATCGTGCTCATCAAACTCAATATGAATAGCACCGGTAATCTTAGCCTTGGGTGAGGTAGTGATAATCTTGGTATGGTAGCACTCAGCTACCGTGGTCAAGGCCTGCATAACACATTGAATATCTACCACCATAGCCTCCACAGCCCCGGTTACTATAGCCAGCTCCTGCTGCAGGAAATTCCCGGCTATGGGTACCCCATGGCGCATCAATATCTCGGTAGCCGTGCAGCATATACCGGATATATTTATCCCCTTAGCCCCTTTAGACTTGGCCAGTTCTACCATCTGGGGTTCTTGAGCAGCGACCACAATCATCTCGGAAAGTAGAGGCTCGTGACCGTGAATAACAAGGTTTACCTCGTCTTTTTCGAGTACGCCCAGGTTTGCCTTGCCTAAGATTGGCGCCGGGGTACCAAACAGGATGTCCTGTAGCTCGGTAGCAATCATACTACCACCCCAGCCCTCACTTATAGATGCCCTGACTCCTTGGCGGAGCAGGTGCCGGTAGTCTTGG
>DAOUEB010000024.1:0-8405 GCA_034430675.1 Dehalococcoidales bacterium | reverse complement strand
TTTTACTGCTTCCACCCCCAACCGCTGGGTTATATCAGTGATGCCTTTAATATGGGAGCTAACCCTTTCCTCCGGGAAATACTCGTAGCCGGCTACAGTATAGAAAAGAGTCCATGTGGGTAAGGCATCCTTAAGGTTCTGATAGTCCTTGGGCCATTTCTTCGCCATAATTGCCGCCAGGTTGGTATTATTGAGTATAAAGCATTCGTTGACCATTCTCAGTCTTATCAGCCAGGAAGTCAGCTCGAGCAGCGTATCGAGGTTGGAGGAGCCAACCACAAAAGGCTCTTCAAGGCTGGGGAATAATTCACACCTCATTGATGCCCACGTTACGATGCCTATGGTTCCCTGCGACCCCTGGATAAGCCTGTGCCACGAAGCCACACCAGGCCCATACGGCGCTTTTTGTATGCCCCCGACTGCCCACTGTTCCTCTACTGTACCGGGCCCGGCCGCCTGCCCGGTCCTAAACTCATCACCACTTCCAAAGATTACCTCAGCACAAGCCAGCGGGTCGGATATATCCCATTGATACTTGGGCATTATTACAGGCTCTCTCTCGAGTATGCTACCGACAACCGTCTTCGACTTTCTCGGCAGCAGCGGCATATTGAGCCTGAGCCCTTCCTTTTCTACCGCCGGTATGAGTTCACCAAAGGTCACGCCCGGCTCGACCATGGCAACCCTGCGCGCCCGGTCAACCCTGATAACCTTTTTCATTCTACTTAAATCTACGATAACGGCCCCTCCGGTGCCGGGAACGGTGTCACCCCGAAAATGGGGAGGGCCGGAACTCACCGGTACAAGCGGCGTTAGAGTCTCATTAGCCAGATTCACTATCTTCTGTATATCACCGGCATTTGTCGGCTTTATCACACATACCGGCCTGACCGTATTGACAAAACTCATATCCCTGGAGTATTCATCCAATGCCGTTTGTTCATAACTTACGTTGCCAGCGCCAACAATTTTTACCAGCTTCTCTTTTTCAATCATTTTTGCCCCCTTCGCTTTTTGCCAAATTAAACAGCTCTATCTAAAGGAATATACCGATGCTGCTGAGCCAGGTTTGCCTCTAGAAGATGGGTATTTTCAGCCCACCCCAGAAATTTTGCGTACGGAAGTATAGTATTCTCCTTTGCGTGCCCCTGTCAAGCCGGTGAATAGGTTGTTTAAATCATTCTTGCATGAGTGTGCGTATAATGAGCAAGCCTGTCGAAAAACCCGCTTGTAAATCATCCATCGACTTTTAGGAGTAAATTTCCTGCTACCAACAATCTCTATACGGATACCAATATAGGGTTTCTCATGCTGGAGGATTCTTGGGGTAAGCTTTTCCGTCCCGCATCTCAATATAATCAACCGTAGCCAGTTCGCCCAACATCAGCGACAAATTTACAGAATAAATCGGTGGATATAGTTCCTCCCGTTCCCACTTTGTGTATTTATTCAGTATTTCATCAACGGTCATTCCGGGTTTGTCTTTGATTTTCTCAAGTACGTCCATTTCCCTTTTGTAATAAGTGAGCATATCGCCACCATCTGCCAGACCAATAGGCTCGCAGATAAAATGGGCTCCGGTCCTGGTATCATCACAGGTAAAGCTTCTGCCCCTCTTAATAAGACTCTTTGGAGGCTCTGCAGATATACTCTTGAGATACTTCTCGTCAGCACCTTCAGGCGCCTTTTTCAGCGGACGGAACCCGATTCCATCATACTCTTTCATGCTGGGGTCCTTGGCGCTAAGGCCGGAATACAGGTAGATAAACCGCTCATCATCCCCGGGGCCGTAAAATACGGTGTCCCATATTACTGACACCATATTTTTCAATAAGCCGTTGCAGACTCTACCTTCAAATTTTTCACCGTTATAAGTGAACTCATCGCCGATTTGGTAGTCAAAATGGCAGGGGAAATTTTCTACATCACCCACAAATGCGACCAACTTGCACCTGACCTTGAATGGCATAATCATTTACCTCCTATTATTCAGTCTCAGATTATTGTATTACGACCAGCCGCTGTGTCGCGTTGTTTGTTGTAGAGATATTGTAGCGCTATAAAATAGTCAGGTCAATAGCCTGCTTGAGAAATGGTGTGTCCGAAGAACAAAAATATGATAAATATATTACACAGGCCGATGTTCACAATCAGTTATCGTGATATGGCAGAAAGAAGCGCCCCAAATCATACATCTCTACTTGGAGGATTATCAAGAGACGCTAGAAAATAAAAAACCAGGATATTTCTTTAAATTATTTGAAAGGAGTGTATAATACAGACAAGGTACAAATTCATCAGCAGCATAGGGAGAATCATCTTATGAATTCTGATGCCAAGAAAGAGTCGCAGGAAAAACCAATAGAACTCGTATTTCATAATATTCATGACCACGGCGTAGAGATTGCGGACATGTGGATGAACGAGGTGGAGACACGCACCAGTGGCAGAGTCCGGTTTATGAAAAGTAGCGGCGAGGACCCGGGAGTGATTAAAACTGCTGATATAGTCCGTGATGTTCCAGCCGTGGGTGAGCGTTACCATCTACTCAATCTCATCCAGATTCCCTTTATTTTCCCCAGTTCAACCGTCGGCAGCCGGGTCATCGCCCAACTCTATGCGGAGTTTTCCGAGCTACGTGGTGAATTGAGTGATGTAAAGGTAGTCGGTTTAGGAATCGGCGCATTAATGGCCATCTTTTCGAGTAAAGCCTGGGGTCCGATACGTACCTTAGAAGACTTCAAAGACGCCAGGACAAGGTCTTTACCGCCAATAGACGGTGTCATCGAGGCTTTTGGGGCCAAGCCTCTGCATGTTGGCTATTTTGAAATCAGCCACCTCCTGGAAACGGGAGAACTGGATGCAACGGTACTGGGCATACTTCCTGCAAATATGTTTAAACTGGCGGAAGGCGCGGCGCCCTATTGTACCATAGCGGGAAACCGGTCGATAACCATGCACCCGATGCGCACATATATGAAATGGGATACCTGGAACAGCCTGCCGCCCGATATCCGTAGAATTATTAAAGAAATCGGTCCTGCCGGTGGCGATTGCTGGTTTGCCATCCAGAGTGGCGCGGATGCCGATAATCATTTACGTGAAGCGCTGGAGTACATAAAGCGGAATGGTGAATTGATTAAAGTGTCTCCAGAGGAACTGAAACGATGGCGCCAGTTGATACAGCCAAATCTGGATTCAGCCGTGAGTGCTGTGGAAGCCAAAGGACTGCCGGGCAGGAAGTTTTTCAACCGGATGATTGAGCTTGTAGACGAGTACTCCTAGCAGTCAGAAAAGCCGAACATACCTCGATAAATCCGTATTGATAAATAAATTCCGGAGGTAGCGAAATGACACAAGAGATAATTAAATATGCCTGTCCCTACTGCGACCAGGAATTGGATACCCGCAGCGTTCTGAAGACCCATATCGAAACAGCTCACCCATCTGTACCGGTCTGGGGAAGAGAGATTTACCCGCCGCCAAAGGGGGTAGCCTTTATCGACGCCGATGTCATGAAATGTATCGGCTGCGGGCTCTGTGCCGAAGCCTGTTCCATGCAACACTTCGGGGTTATCAACAAAGACTTCGCCAGGATTTATGTGCGCAATTTCCTTTTACCTCTGCCGAAAGCTATTATCGTGACATGCAGCCAGTGCCAGGCAGAGGAACGACCGTGCGAGAAAGCCTGCCCGGTATCGCCGCCGGCTATCTATTTTGATGAAAAGACATTACACATGGTGATTGATGAGGACAGGTGTACCGGATGCTTATTATGCCGGGACGCCTGCGGTACCGAGGCCATCCGGTTTAACCCGGATGCATCCGATAAACCCTTTGTCTGTGACCTGTGTGACACAGAGAATACCGGTGAGAGAAATCCCCAGTGCGTCAAGATATGTCCCACAACCGCCCTCTATTACCACAACCGGGTTGAAAGAATTCGACCACTCAGGGATAGTTCCAGAAAAAGTACCGATGAAAAAGCCACAATGGTTGCCAGGCGACTATATCCTTTGACCCGAGAGAGCATTGCATATCCTGTCTGGCGTCCGTAAATCTTTGATAGAAGGAGATAACAAAATGGCTGAAATTAAATTTAACTTGCTGGAAGTGGACTTAACAACAGAGACTAGCCGGGTGGTCGATGTAACCGGGGACGTGAAGACATACCTCGGCGGTAGCGGTCTCGGCAATAAGCTGGTCTGGGACCTGGTACCTCAGGGGACGGACCCTCTGGGTCCTGATAATATTCTGCACATTGGGGTGGGGCCAATAACAGGACTCGTAGGTACCAAGGTAAGTTGCTCTTTTCTATCACCTCTGACGGGTTGGGCCGGTGAGGCCAGCATCTCCGGCTGTATTGGTGATGAAATAATGAGGGCTAACCACAATGCCGGAATCCTAGTCCGGGGTAAGGCCAGCAAACCGGTATATCTCTTTGTATATAACGACAGGGTTGAAATCAGAGATGCTTCAGACCTGTGGGGGCAGTATTTGGTTAAAACAGAAAATACGCTTCGGGAGCGGCTGTACCAGGAAACGGGGCAGGAGTTCTGCACTTTGTGCATAGGGCCGGGAGGCGAGAACCTGGTCAGATTTGCCAATGCTACTTCAGAGAATGTGCACAGTGCTTCTAACGGCGGTATCGGCGCCGTGTTTGGCTCCAAGAATCTTAAGGGCGTGGCGGTTAAGGGAACCAGGACACTGCCGTATGCCGACCACAACAAGGTATGGCAGCTCAAGAAAACATATGCAATGCATCCGGCGACCATGGTCCAAAAGGTATCGGAATGGGGCCGGTACGGCGCTAATGACGGTATGAGGGCCCTGCTTAACTACGGCGGTGACTCATTTAAGAACGGTCACTCCTCATGGGACCCTGTCGCCGATAGAAGCGATGGTTATATTCACGAGTTGAGCTACCGCGTCTGGACACATGGCTGCCCGGGTTGTGCTACTCCCTGCTTTCAACCGTTCTTCAAGAATACCCCGCGCGGTGCCTTCAGCGGCGAGCTAAGACACGGCAATACCTGTGGCCTCTGCGGTAATGCCATGATGGGTTTCGATGAAGTCGAAGAGATAAATTCACTGGTCGAGGAGCTGGGCGTCGATGCCGAAAATGTACACGGACTTATAGCCTGGGCTATGGACCTTTACGAGCACGGTATCATCACCAGAACAGACCTCGGCGGGATAGACCTCAAATGGGGCGACCGTGATGCCACCATGGAGCTTTTAAAGAAAATCGTTTATAAAGAAGGCCATGCCCCGGCGGCACTGGCCGAAGGATGGTGGCGCGCCATTGATGTCTTCGGGCCGGAGTCCAAATGGTATGCCTGGTATTCCAGCGCCAACCAGTCTGTAGCGAGATATGAACCAAGAAGCAAGGAGCATGGCCTCGGACTTTCCAACGGCACCGGCCACGGTGGTGGCAGCGGCTTATTCGATGCGGCCACCATGTGTATGTTCGCTTCATTCCCCTTTTTCGCAATATGGGGTCCCCCTCAAGAAGTCGCTCGCACCTTCATTAATGCCGCGGCCGGCTGGGAGCTAAGCATTGAGCAAATCAATGACATTACACAGAGAATCAACTTCTTCAGCAGGTGCCTGAGCATCCGGGAGGGCTTTCACCCGGCTAAACATTCGTTTTTACCACAACGGGCTTTTGATGAACCCGTAACTAATAAATACGGCACGACTTCCGTATGGACAAGCGAAGAATGGGAAGAAGCCAGGAAGAATTATTATGTGCAGGTGTTGAAACTTACCGAAAGAGGCCTGCTACCAGAAGAAGAACTGCAACGACTGGGGCTTGAGTTTGTAATCCCGGTACTTAAACCTATGGACGGAATTGAATGAACCGCCGCGCTCAGTTCGGCAGACCGGATAAAGGAGCGGGTTAGCTTCCTTATTAAGAATATTATAGAAAGTAAGACAATCATGGATTTAAAACTGAAAGATAAGGCATCCCACCTGGGAAGACCCTGCACACCCGAAGATGCGGGACCACTGGCGGCTTTTATGGCCTCAGAACTCAGCAGTTATTTCGCGGGGTCCTTTGGTGGAGGGGGCGGCCCTTAATGGTACTGTTTTTACAGATTATAAAGATAGAGCGCTGACCCCAGCCAATTCAATATCCCGGTCTGAGACATTATGTATGTCTGGCCTCCGGCCGGATGCACCTATGCCACCGAGCACAGTACCATCAGATGCTCTAACGATTGTTCCTCCCATTGGTGTGAATTTCGGGTCCGGGAAAGCACTGATATCAAGTCCCTGGGGTTTGAAAAATTGCATGATATTATCCATTTCGAAGTGCACTACGGTGTAGGCTTTGTTTATCGCCATTTTGGCATACAGCGGCGAAGAGTTGTCCATCTTCATGAAATAGACAAGCTCGCTCGTCGCATCAACGATAGCAATCGCTACAGGCCAGTCCGGGTTCTCCATAGCCTTCGCCAGGGCTGCCTCACCAGCAGTTCGAGCGTCTTCCAGACTTAATAGTTTTCTTAAATACATTGTAGCCTCCCTCCGTTCTTTTCGTTTACAATGCCGTCAGATTTTACTTAGGATTAAGTAATCTCAACGTGCTTTTAGAAGTTACTATACGGTACTCAATATTCTCTTGTCAAGATACATGTATAGACGCCTTTATTCCTCTTACCCTTGGGTATATGGGCCCTGGCAAATAAGCTGGGTAGGTCTGAATGGAGGAATCATCGACGGTACGTAAAGCTGTAGTGTAACATTATGTCCGAAAGCGAGTAGCGACCTGCCCCCGTAGCGAGAGAAAGTCATCATAAGAATAACCCAACGGCTCTGCCGGGAATGAAGACGGAATTAAAAGATGGGTAAAAAAGAAGAACTGACAGAGATTGTTGGCAGCCAGCAGGTAATAGTTGATACGCATCGCCTTGAAAAACTATCCAGAGACGAAAGCTTTGTTTGCCCAGCCAGGCCTGCTTTTATTGTTAAGCCCCATAATACTGATGAAGTCCAGCAGATAGTGAAATGGGCAAATGAGACCCTCACTCCCCTCGTACCGATAAGTTCAGGAGTCCCCCACTTCCGGGGTGATTCTGTTCCCAGCGTGGATGGGGCCGTTATCACGGACTTGAGTGATATGAAGAGGATACTGAGAGTCGACCGAAAAAACAGAGTAGCCATGATTGAACCCGGAGTAACCTTTGACGAATTGTGTGGCGAGCTGGAGAAAGAGGGATTAAGGCCTAACATGCCTTTGCTTCCACGCCGCCGGAAGTCAGTCGTGGGGAGTGTGCTGGAACGAGAGCCTGTGATAATGCCCAAATATCACTGGGACATCATTGACCCGTTAGCCTGCACGGAGGTTATTTTCGGTAGCGGTGACCTGTATAGAACCGGAGCGGCATCCGGACCGGGCACAATAGAAGAACAATGGAAGTCAGGAGAGGCGCAGAAATCTCATGCTGAACCTCTGGCCGACTGGTGCCGAATACTTCAGGGCGCTCAAGGAACGATGGGCATTGTTACCTGGGCGACGATACGTTGTGAGCTTATACCCGACCTTGAAGAACCCTTTATAGTCGGCTCGCCAAGCCTTCCGGGTCTTTTTGAGCTTATCCACTGGCTGGTCAGGCTCAAGATATCCTTTTAAGTCGCGTATCGGGGTAACCCGTGTCATTTTTAAACCTTACTCTTTCATCCTTAATTTTTGTTATGTTTCTCCAAGTGTCTACTAAATCTGACGTATCGTCAATGGGAGCTAACAGCTTCAGGACAACGGCCGTCCTTGACCTTGTAAATCACTATGGATATAATGTAACCGTATGGTGACAAATGATTGAAAAAGGGAAAAAATTCTTTATTGATTGAACACCGAGGCCTGGGTTCGTGGCTGGTGGAAAGGTGCCAGAAAGAGGGCTTATCCCTCAGGCAGGCAGCTGCCAAGACAGGCTTAAGCCACGTCACTATTGACGATATCAGAAAGGGCGGCAGGGCTTCTGCAGAAACTATAAGAAAGCTGTCACAAGCCTTTGGTGGTGATGGTAGAGAAATGCTGGCTTTAGAGGATAAACTACTTGTCCTTAGCGGTTATCGAAGTGAACGACCGGAAGGAGAAGAGCTTAGTGAGCCAATGGCCCGGCTGCTGGATAGGCTAAGTGGATTTAGCGAGCCACAGCTCAAGCTAATGGAGCGTTTCGCTGAGTTCATTGCCGGGATACCGGTGAAAGGTGGACGCAAAAGGGGAACGGGGCGGAATCACGCCACATCATTTTTGAAGCAAGCAAGGGGGTGAAAGATTTCGAAAGTTGAGCGAATAAGGAAGTCTAATTGACCACCTGATTTGTAAAAGTTAACAGTAATTGTCAAGATATAATTACAGGATTTCAAAGCTAAAAAGGGAGGTAAATACCCTCCAC
>DAOUEB010000023.1:0-3439 GCA_034430675.1 Dehalococcoidales bacterium | reverse complement strand
TTTAATTAATATTCAATGCCCTTTCGGGCTTTGATGCCTTTATCAAAGGGATGCTTGACCTTAACCATCTCGGTTACCAGGTCGGCCATCTCAATCAGTCTGTTATCGGCATAGCGACCGGTAAGGATGAGTTCTACATGGGGAGGTTTGTCTTCGATGAGTTTAACGACTTCGTCAAGTGAGATGAGGTTATAGCCCAGGGCAACGTTCACTTCGTCCATGACCACCAGGTCGTAACTGCCGCTAAGGATGGCTTTTCTGGCCGCCGCCAGGGCTGATTCTGCCTGTTCTTTTTCTTCCGGCTTGATATTGAGCGGGTCGGTAAATTGCCGGAAGCCGGATTTGCGTATCTCGATATTGGGAAGTTTCGGCAGGGTGCTGAATTCACCGTACTCGTAGTCGCCCTTCATGAAGAAAACAATGAATACTTTTAACCCATGACCGGCAGCCCTGAGTATGGTGCCCAGTGCTGCTGTCGTCTTGCCCTTGCCGTTACCGGTAAAGATCTGGACCAGGCCTTTCCCGTTTTTTTTGGTCAATGAAGCCCCTTATCGTACCGGAACTTTGGTGTTTAAACAGTCGGCACTGTGAAATCCTGATTCTCCGATTCCCGGGCAGGTAAACCCGGAGGCAAACTCCGTACAGCTATCAGGCCTCATAATATTATGTCCGCAATCTCAGTTTAGCAGTACGCTCTATTGTTGTCAATCGGCGGGGGCATTTTCAGGCCTGTCGTAAGGCCTTCGGCCTCGTCCTGAGGAAGTGAGTGAACCCTACGAGACAGGGGAGAGCTATGCTGTAGATGATGAGCGGCACCGGCGTGCTCACCCACCAGCCTACCAGCGACAGGGGTGCGAAGAGAACGGCACTGGCCAGAATGACGTTTTTTCTGATAGCGAGGACCAGCAGGGCCGGAATGGCCAGAATGAGCATCGGTAGAGGTACCAGAACCAGCAGTATGCCGATGGTGGTGCTTTCGCCCCGCCCGCCGCGGAAGCCGAGGAAGACCGGCCAGTTATGGCCGATGACGGCGGCGGCGCCGGCAAACATGACGACAGCCTGGGACATGTTGGCAGCCTGGGCGATAAGGATAACCGTAGCACCCTTGGTGGCATCGATGACGCCCACGATAACACCGGCCCTGGGACCCAGCTCGCGGTAGGCGTTGGCGGCCCCCGCATTCTCATCCCCCATCTGCCGGATATCCCTGCTTTTCAGGATACGCCCGGTGATATAAGCCGTTGGTACGGAGCCGAGGAGGTAGCCTATTAAAATTACCAACCAGACAGGCATGTCACACTCCATTCAGGTTAGTGCCGTGTAAGACATATCAAACTATATTAAAGCCCGACGGTATCTTACTTAAATGCAAACTCTACTCCCGCTTTTGCATGGATTTTTGTAGTATCAAATACTGGCAATTCTAAATCTTCTTGTTTTATTAATAGAGTTATTTCTGTGCATCCGAGAATAATTCCCTGAGCGCCTTCTTTTTCCAGTTTGGCTATTATTTTCTTGAATTCTTCTTTTGAATCTTGGCTAATTTTCCCTAAGCAAAGCTCGTCATATATTACATTATGAATAACTTCCCTGTCCTGTTCATCTGGAATAATGACCTCTAACCCGAATTTTTTGGATAGTCGCCCTTTGTAGAAGTCTTCTTCCATAGTGTACTTTGTTCCCAATAGACCCACAGTGCTTAATCCCATTGTCTTTATTTCTTCTCCCGTTGCATCTGCTATGTGAATTAGCGGGATTGAAATGGCTTCCTGGATTTCTTCTGCCATTTTGTGCATGGTATTGGTGCAAATCAGTATACATTCCGCACCGCCAGCCTCCAACTTCTTGGCTGCGTCAATCATAATACCAGTTAATTTTACCCACTCATTTTCATGCTGTAATTTTCCTATCTCGGCAAAATCAAGACTGTACATCAGGCATTTGGCAGAGTGCCATCCTACAAGTCTTTCCTGTGTTAATTCATTGATGATTTTATAGTACTCTGCTGATGATTCCCAACTCATTCCTCCTATAAGCCCAATCACCTTCATTTTTCCATCTTCTTTCAAAGACTTGTTAACAGCTGGTGCCGGGGGTGGGACTCGAACCCACAAGGGTTGCCCCGGCGGATTTTAAGTCCGCTGCGTCTGCCAGTTCCGCCACCCCGGCGTATCCAGAGTAATTGTAGGTTGTGGAGGTGGGGGTGTCAAGAAGGGTCCCGGCAGTCAAATTGAAAGCCACTTGACTCAAGCCTTGAAATATAATATCGTGCTGGGAAGCGATACAAATTCCGGGTATCGTCGCCACTCCATCATTTAGAAAGGAAGGTATCTATGGAAACGCATGAATTTTTGTCGGGTGCTTACGGGGGTATATTGAGAACGCTGGAATATACCCTGGAAGGGCTTACCGCAGAGGACCTGAACTGGCAGCCCAAACCCGATTGCAACAGTATCGGCTGGCTGGTCTGGCACCTGACACGCTGGCAGGACGTGCAAATCTCTTCTTTCATGGGTGAGGGGCAACTGTGGATTAAGGACGGATGGCATAAGAAATTCGGCAGGCCCGCCAACCCCAAAGACGCCGGGATGGGCGATAAGCCTGCGGACCTGGCCAGTTTCATATCTCCCGACGCCGAGACGCTGCTCGGTTACCATCGGGCGGTGCTGGAGAGGTCGCGGAAGTATTTCCCCACGCTGAAAAAGGCCGATTTCGACAGGGTGATTGAAGGCACACCTTTCAAACCGCCGCCAACTTTCGGGATGATGCTTATCGGCACATTGAGCGATGGCCTGCAGCATGCCGGTCAGGCGGCTTATATACGGGGCCTGCGTCAGGGCTATGGCTGGCACTAGCAGTTTCC
The DNA here is from genome assembly GCA_034430675.1 of Dehalococcoidales bacterium. Taxonomy (GTDB): domain Bacteria; phylum Chloroflexota; class Dehalococcoidia; order Dehalococcoidales; family RBG-16-60-22; genus JAFGPF01. The sequence goes on along the minus strand of DAOUEB010000023.1, from coordinate 576 downwards.
GGAGCGGGCGGCATTTGTATGATAGAAAAATTGTATAAAATGTCGTAGTTAAGTATTGACAAATATATGATTTAGTATTATTATGCGCAAATGACCATGAAGGACAACGCCGTGAGGCCCAAATACGCGGTCGGGCAGAAGGTTATCATACAGCCCGCCGACGACAAGGGAGCATCGCAGCGGGAAAATGATATCAACCTGTACGCGGGTCAGGTGGGCGAAGTCTCCGACTACTACTGGATGAGTCCACGGACCGGCCAGGTCTTTTGTATCTATAACGTGCGCGTCGGTTTGAACAGGAAAGAGGTAGTCGTTTACGAGGATGAAATAGAAGCCTGTTTATCGTAAAGAGAGAGCGGGGGCGTGCAAGGTGTGGGTTGCCGGATACTCTGGTGACCCGTTTTTTTATCTGGAGTGTCTTGGAAGAAAATGGAGGCGACGGGCGGATTCGAACCGCCGAATAGGGGTTTTGCAGACCCCCGCCTTAACCACTTGGCCACGTCGCCCCGTTTACGCCTTATCATTCTAAGCTATCAAACAAAATGATGCAATATCCCGGTTAGAGTCGGCGGGTGG
>DAOUEB010000022.1:0-1924 GCA_034430675.1 Dehalococcoidales bacterium | reverse complement strand
ATCGTGATGCACAGATTTGTGAAAAGGGTATTCAGGAACCAGCGAGGCATCACCGGAATAGAAACAGCCATTATCCTCATCGCTTTCGTCATCGTAGCCTCGGTGTTTGCCTATGTCGCACTCTCGGCCGGCCTGTTTTCCACTCAGAAAGCGAAGGAGGCGATTCATTCCGGCCTGGAAGAAGCTCAAAGCACTATAGAGGTAAAAGGCAACATCTACGGGAGAATGGAGAACAGCGTGCTGACGGAAGTCTATTTCACTCTGGCCACCACCACAGGAGGCGCTATGATAGACTTCACCGATACTTCCTCGGCGAACAGTTCCAATCTGGTCATTATCTCGTACAGCGATGCTTACCGAATATTCCCAACCGTGAACTGGACGATGACCAAGCTGAACACCACTACCCCCGATAACCTGCTCGATAAGAATGAATTGTTCATGATTACGGTTGACCTGACCTGTGTCAGCGCTAACGCTACCGACGAGCAGAAACCGGGTCCATATCACAAGTTCCAGCTGGAAGTCAAGCCGCCCGTCGGTGCCGTCCTCGTTCTGGAGCGCACCGTTCCGGCCAGAGTCGACCAGATTGTCAACCTGTATTAATCAATGAAATCAGTGTTTGCCAGCAGTACCGGCAAAAAGATGTGGGAAGTGATAAGAGTAATCACCAACCGGAAACAAGATGGGAAAGATAGCGCCATGCGGCGGCGGATGGCTACTGCCTTTATGGGGGGTATGGTCATAACGGCGGCCCTGGCGTACTTACCTATTATTATTACCGCCCTACTCTCCCACGAGCCAGGCCACGAGTCGGCCGTACCGGCACCGTCAGATGCCCCGGATTTTCTGAGGCCCGGCAGCCGCCCTGATGGCAGCTATCCGGAGAAGCATATTAATTACGAACTGGTTTACGCCCCTCTTGAGGAGGCGATATTTTCTGGTTAAGCGGTGCAAACCGACATGATGAGCCAGTAAACGCGCAAAGGAGGGTGAAGATAATGTGAATATAAGGTGTAACAACTGAATATAAAAAGCTATGGAATGGAAGGGGGTGATGTCTAAAGTAACAGAGGTGTTTAGAAAATCCAAAGAAAAGAAGGAAAATTTCTTTACTCGAAAAATCCCATCAACTAAGGAGGAAAAATGTTTAGGAAATTCATGAATCGTGAGAAAGGTATTACTGGTCTAGAGACCGCCATTATCCTGATTGCCTTCGTCGTGGTGGCCGCAGTTTTCGCCTACACGGTGCTTTCCGCCGGCCTGTTCACCACACAGAAGAGCCAGGAAGCAGTTTACTCGGCGCTTAAGGAAGCCCAGAGCACCCTGGAGCTCAGGGGTCCCGTAATCGCTACCGCCAATAACACCGGCGCCGCTGGCACTGTCAAGCAGGTATCCTTCGTCCTGGCCAACGTGCTCGGCGGTGAAGCGATTGATTTCACCGAACCGACGGCAGCCGCGGGTAACGATGGAACGTCTCTAACCGGTACCAGTGCCACCAACAAGGTAGTCATCAACTATATCGATAAGGACCAGACAGTCAATAATCTTTACTGGACCGCCAGCACGCTGGGGACCAGCGACGGTGACGACCTGCTGGAGACCAACGAAAAGTTCCAGATAACCGTTGGAAATAGCGCCAATGGTACCAGCGGTGGCAATCTTGTTGATGCCCTCTCCGGCAACCCACTGGGTATCAATACGACCTTCACGCTGGAGGTAGTGACCCCCGCCGGTGCGGTGCTGACCATCGAGCGCACCTTACCCGCCTACATCGACACCATCATAAACCTGCGCTAGAGTAATACTTTTCATTCAAGGAAAAAGGAGGAAAAATGTTTAGGAAATTCATAAATCATGAGAAAGGTATTACCGGGCTGGAGACCGCCATCATCCTGATTGCATTCGTCGTGGTCGCCGCGGT
>DAOUEB010000021.1:0-16282 GCA_034430675.1 Dehalococcoidales bacterium | reverse complement strand
TTTTCCGGAACGCACACTTTGGTTGACTCACTCGCTGGGCACAGAAGAATAAATATGTTAATATTACCCTCGAGAGCGCTAAATATTAAATTGTGAGATCGAAAACCAGTTCGAAAGTTCTGCCTATTGTCCCCCTATCTCCACCAGATGTTTGGTATTAATTTTCAAGGAGTCTTTATATGGCAAAAACGAGCTATCAAAAGAACCTGGTGAAAAAACCCAGCTATGAAGTCGGCGAAAATCAGGAAATCAAGGGACGCCAGAGTCCGACGATGACCTTCATGAGTAACGACCTTGTCCCCGGAAGCAATACCTATATCGAAATCGGCTGGATATACGAGATGCCCGAGCCGAACCCTCACATCCACGCACATTCACATAATTATGATGAGATAGTGTTACATATCGGGGCTGACCCCGATAACCCGGAATACCTCGGCGGCGAAATAGAGTTCGTGGTAGGCGGCGAAAAAATCGTCATTGATAAGACCTCGGCGCTGTTTATCCCCAAAGGGGTAGAGCACGGTCCCCTGACCTGGAAGAGCGTGGAAAAGCCTCATATCCAGATGGTGGTAATGCCGGGCGCCGGCACCCTTAAAGAATCCAATCCCGCCGGGTATATTCCTGACTAAAAATGGTATTTTCCTGAGCTTTTTAATAGAGTCATCGTGTTTATGGAATATGACCGCAATATAAACTTGTGTACTTGCCGGAACTATCTCTCCGGTAAGTATTTTATTGGGCAGGACAGCCTGCGAAAAGGGGTAATTATCTGTGGTAGAGAAGTCAGATAGTACGGATAGTAAAGAGAACCCGATACGGCGTGACTGGACGAAAGGCAGCGTAACCGGCAACCTGTGGTTGCCGGCCTAGCCGATGACCATCAGCAGTGTCGTCAAGGATATAGAACCATTTCTGGAGAAGACCCCAGAATAAACAGGAGGCAATATATGGACCTGCATTTGAAAGATAAGATAGCCCTGGTGACCGGCGCCGGCAGCCAGATAGGGTATGGGAAAGCCATAGCACTGACCCTGGCGGAAGAGGGCTGTGACATCGTTGCCGCTGACATAGACCCTGACGGGGCGAAACAGACCGCCGCCGCCGTTGAGGCCCTGGGACGCAAAGCCCTGGCGGTAAAGGTCGATGTGACCAGACAGACCGAAGTTGAAGATATGGTTAAAAAGGCGATTGAAGAGTTCGGCAGGATTGATATCCTGGTCAATAACGCCGGTGCCAGCAGCCAGTTGCGGCCGTTCATGGAGATGACGGAAGAGGACTGGGACTTTGACATCCACACCAATCTCTACGGCCAGATGAGGGTCGCCCGGGCGGTCTTACCCCACATGATAGCGCGCCAGTACGGGCGGATTATCAATACCTCCGGAGGGCAGGGTATCCCCAGCATATCTATCTACGGCGCCGCCAAGGCCGGCGTGGTCATGTTCACCCAGGCGCTGGCGCGGGAGGTGGCCTCCGCGGGGGTAATCGTCAACGTCGTCGGCCCCGGACTTGGCAAGACCGGCCTCGTTTACCGCGCCCCGCAGGAATTTCTGGAGGGGGAGAAACAGAGGTCGCTTCTCAAGCGACTCTGCGAGCCCTCTGACGTGGCGCCGGTGGTGGCTTTCCTGGCCTCGGACAGGTGCAGCTACATGGTAGGGCAGCTGGTGCAATTGAGCACGTCCTAAGTCTATATCAGCGTATCCCAGGGCGTATCCAGCTGGGGCACCGGAATCTCGATGACCACCGGGCGGTCGGCCTTCAGCGCCGCGCCTAATTGATTACCAAGCTCATCGTGGTGCGATAGCCTGATACCGATAGCGCCGAACGCTTCGGCAAATCTGACATAATCGGGATTGTGCAATTTGTTACCGACAAACCGACCCCCGAACTGGCGACGCTGTATGCCGGTGACCGTCCCGTAGGCATTATCGGTGAAGACCAGAGTAATAGTATTTATCCCTTCCTGGACGGCGGTAGCCAGCTCCGCGGACGCGTACGGGAAGCCACCGTCGCCGCAGATGGCTACCACGGGTCTGTCCGGATTGCCTATCTTGGCACCGAGGGCGGTGGGGAAGGCGAAGCCGAGGGTGGCGAAGTAGGAAGAATCGACGTATCGGCGCGGTTTATTGATGGGATAGGCGATATCGCACCAGTAGCCTAAATTCGTAATATCCGGCACGATGATAGCGTCGTCCTGCAGGACATCGTAAATCGACCGGATGACGGATGCCTGCAGCGGAGCCGCCTTTTCCAGTCGGGTCCTTATCTCAGCCCTGATTCCGGCTATTTCTGCTTTCTGCCAGTTGCTGGAACAGGTACCGGAACACTCTTTCAGCAACGCTTTCAGGGCAAGACCGGCATCGGCTTTAATGCCGAGGTCGATTCTATGGTTTCTCCCCAGTTCATCGGCATCGAAGTCTATCTGAATAATTTTCTGGTCGGGCCGGAGCTCCAGCAGGGTATTGCCCGAGGCGCGCAGTCGACTCCCCACGACGAGGATGACATCCGCCTGCTGCAGGGCGGGGTTGAGCCAGAGGACAAAGTTGCCGGCACACATCGGATGCTCGCAGTGGATAACCCCCTGGCCTTCCGTGGTCATGACGACCGGCGCCTTGAGAAGCTCGGCCAGCCGGGTGATTTCCCTCGAAACGTCCGCTCTAGCCGCGCCACCCCCGGCCAGAATCAGTGGTCGGCTGGCGTTACTGAGAATCTCGACTGCCCTCTTGATTTCTTCAGATTTGGGTTGGGCGGGCGGACTCACTTCGACCGGTGGCAGCGACATCTCGACCTTCTCCGACCACAGGTCGAAGGGGATTTCGATTTCCACGGGACGCGGGCGACCGTTTTTAAGTTGCGTCAGGGCCTGCTGTAAGACTACCGGGATTTCCTCGGCTTTTAACGCGCGCCCGCACCACTTGGTCAGGTGGCGGAAGATATCAATCTGCTCGTCCAGCTCGTGGAGGACCCCCCGGTGAAAGCCCAGGTGATAGCTCTCTATCTGCCCGGAAATCAGGAGTATCGGGGCCGACGCCGTGTAGGCGGTGCCGATGGCGGCGGCGGTGTTCAGGGCCCCCGGACCGGGCAGCACCAGAGCGACGCCTATCTTATCGGTGGTACGGGCGTATCCGTAAGCCATGTAGGCGGCCGTCTGTTCATGGCGCGTGGATATCCAGCGGATGCTTTTGTCGCGGTAGATGGCATCGACAGCGTCCATAGTCTGCACACCGGGCAGTCCGAAGACCACCTCCACACCTTCCCGTCTCAATAATGCCACCAGGGCTTCGGCGCCGCTGATATAGGGCATGATTCCCTCCGTACCCGGAATATACCTGCAATTATATTATAGTATAAAAATGAGAGGGTGAGGCAACTATGCGGAGATGGTGAATTAAAGTGAGGATATATTATGCTATATTATGCAAAAAATAGAACAATAACGCTCATAACGGCGTGAGGTTACCGGATGCCGTGACTAATTATTCACTGCAGTTGTCTACGGTGACGTTGTAACGTCTCAGGAGTAATTATTCACTCTTTTTATCGGATAACCGCTTATCGGTTTAAGTTTACAGGCATTAATATTTTCAGGACCTCGTGCTTCTTGCCATTACACTGAGCCTGCTTCCGTACACCTTGTCAAGGAGGGATTTGATTTCCCGGAGTCTTTCCGTGTCGCGGGCTAATCGACTTAAGCGGTGAGTCGCCCACCTTTCGATTTCCCTATCGGCTACACCCAGGGTCCGGGCAACGTTAATAGTCTCGTCGGTCACCTTTTTGGAATAGCCGCTATTTTCTTCAAACCGGGCTTGCACCCCGCAGGCTATGGCTTCCATCTTATCGAACGATACTGACTGGTTTCTCCTGGTCTGTTTTCCAACTTGATAGATATTTGTAGTATTCATAAATTATTCTCCTTCCGGGCCATGGCCGCTCCTGGCCAGACCATCCTGCCTGCTCGAAGGAGCTATTACCCACAGCTGTACTGTAAATTAATATTGTGCCCCTGTCTGTCCTCTATTTTTTACCCCCTTCCTTGGTATTTTCATTTTCAAATAGCCATCCCTTGATAGGCATGTTCCATTTCTCAAGGAATTCTTTAAAGTCCTTCTTGTCGATGCGGTAATGCCCGCCGGGCAGCCTGAAAGCCTTCAATCGACCGCTTTTTATCCATTCGAGCACCGTGCTTTTACTGACCTGGCAGTACGTGGCGATGTCTCGCGAGGTCAGTCTGACGTTTTCCCGGTAATTTCTCCTGGGCAAAGAGTTCTCCTCGGTTATTTCACAATCGTTATAGCCCGCGTGTTTTAAGTGTTTTTTACGAAGTGTGCGTATTACACATATGATAGATATGCAGCATTACAAACACATCACAAAACGGGATGGAAAAGTCACAAAAAAGTCACAAAGTTAGTACTTTCGTACGGGATATGGATAAGCCGTACCTGGGGATTTACTCTCAGCGAGGTTCATATGAATTCACAGAAAAATCACAAAATATTACCGAAATATCACAAAAATGTCACAAGGAAGTGTGCCTTCTGTGGATAATTTTCAATGATGGAGAACAAGGTTTTTTGAGAGGTTCTATCTGTCTTCGGTTAATGGAGTTACCTCACCCCCTTTATCCCCCTCCCCAATCAATTTATCTGCTGGACTCATTCCGCCTTGTTGATTGGAGAGGGGAAAGGAAAGAAAGAGGGGCTGGCGCCCCTCTTAGACGCCCCACAATGAGTAACTGAGAGGGAGAGGTTTCGAGAGGGGTCAGGGGTGAGGTAAAGCTGGTAACCGGCCGTAAACAATGAATTTTTTAAGTCTTGTTTGACAATGGCGTTATATTGCTGATAATATAGGGCGTTTGGAGCTTTACCAAAATGGTCAGGAGAAAGATGACGGAAACCAGGATACCGGAATTCGGCGTCAAGCACGGGGCACGCTCCGGGCGTCTGCAGGAGTCGGGCATCGTGGTGAGAAGCAAGGTCTGGCTGGAGAAGGACGGCAAGCTGTTCATGGGATGGGGCCGGGTGACGCTCCTGGAACGCATTGACCAGCTCGGCTCGATATCGGCAGCGGCCAAATCCATGAAACTGGCTTACCGGAATGCCTGGCTCTGGGTCGAAGCCATGAACCGCCTGGCGCCGAAGCCGCTGGTGGAGAAGTCCACCGGAGGGGCCCGGGGTGGCTATGCCCGCCTGACCGAGGAGGGGCGGAGAATTGTCGGGGAATACAAGGAAAAACGCACCAGCGTACGGGATATACTGAAATAATATTAAAAATTTTCAAATATCGTTATATTGATAATAATATAGCGTTTAATTAAACAGGTGATATCGGACTAGAAAAGAGAGCAAGATGAAAAAGATACTGAGTTTGGTGTTTACAGGAATGATACTGCTCATGGCGGTCGGTGGCTGTACTGAAAATGAGAAGGCATCTATCGGGATGGCGGTTGAATTTATGGACCATGCCGCCTGTGCTTATATCAGTCAAGATAAGGGATGGTATGAAGAGGAAGGCCTGAATTTAACCTCATATGAGAGCTATGCCACCGGCATGGCTCTGGCTTCGGCTTTGGCCCGGGGTGATATTGAAGTTGCCTATGTCTGCCTGGTACCCGCCATAAATGCTTATGCCAACGCCGGAGTGCCCATAAAAGTGGTCGCCGGTACACATAAGTACGGCTATGGTTTGGTGGTAGATGCGGACAAAATTAAAACTATCAGGGATTTAGAAAATCCCGCGATTCGCTTCGGCTGTGTGAGAGAGGGCGGTGCCGTCGATGTCTTGCTCCACAAGATAATCGACACATACCATCTGGATGAGGATAAAGTGTTGAGCAACGCGCAGCGAATGAACCCTCCCAAACAGGTAATGGCTATCAAGACGGGGCAGCTGGATGCCGCTATTCTGCCGGAGCAGTGGGCGACCATGGCCGAGGAGTTTGGCTTTACCATGCTAATGATGAGTCAGGATGTCTGGCCTGATATGCAGGGTAGCGTTCTGGTGGTTAAAGAAGACCTGATAAACGACCATCCGGAAGTGGTGAGGAAACTGATAAAGGTCTCGCAACGGGCAACCGATTGGGGTAATCAGCACCCTGGGGAAGCCGCCGAGGTCGTGGCCAGGCAGTTGCAGGCAGCCGGCAGTGAAATGTTACCGGTTGAGGTGGCCGATGCCTCTTCCAGTTTAGCCATTACTCCCGAAGTACTGCTGCGTTCCATGCGAAGGATGGAATTTACTACAAGCATCGACCCTGAAATGGTTCAGACTACTATCGACTATATTGCCGGACTAGGCTATATAAAGAGCGGCTTCAGCGCCGGAGATATTCTTGATTTGAGGTTTCTTGAGGATGACCGTACTCAGTAAATTAAGACCGGGTTGGGGGTTATTACCCGTAGCCGTATTCCTGGCTATATGGGAACTGGTGGCCAGGCTCGATATACTTCAGGGTCATTTCTTCCTGCCCCCCTTTTCCACCGTGGTGGTGGAATTCTACCACCTCAGCACCAGCGGGGTACTGGGCGAGAATTTCCTGAGCAGTCTGGCCAGGGTTCTTATCGGTTTCTGTGCCGGTTCCGTAGCCGGCATCGTTGTCGGGACTATCATGGGGTGGAGGAAAGTTGTAAACAGGGCTCTGAACCCTATCATCAGTTTATTTTACCCTATTCCCGCACTCGGCTGGCTACCTCTGCTGATGCTCTGGATAGGTATCAATGAGATGCTGCCGATTACTATCATCTTTATCTGCTCGTTCTTCCCCGTCCTTTACAACACGGTTACCGGCATCAGAAATGTGGATAGCGATTATATTAATGCAGCCAGGACTCTGGGAGCATCGGACGGGAAAATTCTGACCACAGTGGTTATGCCGCTGGCCCTGCCCAATATTTTCACCGGGCTGAGGCTGGAGGCAGGGATGGCCTGGCGGGTAATAATCGCCGCAGAGATGGTGGCTATCCCCACCGGGATTGGTGCCCTGCTCATGAAAGCAGAGAGCCTGATGCGTGTTGACATTATCATCGTTTGTCTCATTGTCTTGGCGATAATGTGTCTCATCTTTGAAAAGTTTTTCGAATATCTAGAAACCAGACTGACCGCCAAGTGGAGGTAATATGCCGTCCATAACGCTTAAGAATGTATGTAAATACGTTTGTCAGGATGTAAACCTTACGATATTTGATAAGGAGTTGCTGGTTGTTTTGGGTTCGAACGGTGCCGGCAAGACTACCCTGATTAATATTATCGCCGGACTGGTCGATTATAAGGGGTCGGTACTGTTTGATGATGTCCCGGTAGACAGACTGCCGGCGAATAAAAGAGAGGTGGGCTACCTGTTTCAGGGTCTGGTCCTGTTTCCCCACCTTGATGTCGTTGCCAATATAGCTTATGGCCTGAGCGCCCGAAGGTGGCTGCGGCCGCAGGTGGAAGCCAGAGTAGACGAATTACTCGATTTAATGAATATAAAACACCTCGCCTCGCGGTACCCCAGACAACTGAGCGGCGGCGAAAAGCAGCGTGTGGCTCTAGCCAGAGCCATTGCTTCATCGCCGAGGGTACTGCTTCTGGACGAGCCTCTATCAAGCCTGGATGCCAAGACCGCCAAGTATTTAAGAACCGAGTTAAAGCAGCTGCAGCGCCGGTTAGGGATTACGGCTGTGTATGTGACCCATGACCTCATGGAGGCTGTGGAGATGGCGGACAGGGTAGCCGTTGTTCAGAACGGGCAGGTGGAGCAGGTGGCGGAGCCGGAAAAAGTGCTGTTCTATCCCCAGGGTGAAGGGGTGGCCGATTTCATCGGGTCGCCGAATATCCTGGACTGTGATTACTGCCGCGACCTGGGTCAGGGGATTATGGAGGTCGGCTGCGGGGGACTGAAACTGACCGTTCCCCACGAGGGCGGCCTCGTTCGTAAGGTCGCCATTTTACCACGCCATATCTATGTTTCCGAGACGAGACCCCCGGGGCTGAGTGTCAACGGATTTCAGGGCAGCATCACCACGATTAAGCCTATCGGTAATACCGTGAGAATCTGGATTGATGTGGACGACAATAATCTCATGGCCGAGGTACCGTCATACATATTCGAGGAGATGAACCTGGCCGAGGGTAAGGAGGTCTTTCTCATATTAAGAATGAGAAGGATACGGTGTTACGAAAGCAATAATTAATGACGTTTTAGAGAAAATTTATTAAAAATCGCCGCAGACAGCGAACCTTTTCACACTTTCGGCGTTATAATATAGTGAACGCCTGTAAAAATAGGAGGTTGATATGAAAAGGTTGATAGTTAGTATGCTAATGGTTTTCCTGCTTCTGGGAACGGTCGCCTGTGCTGAAGCAGCACCGGAGCCATCACCCAGACCAGCTCCCGCACCCGCACCGGCCCCCGCGCCGGCCTCATCATTCGGAAAAGATGGTATTTCCATTGAAGCGCCACCCCCGGTAATCAATATACCGCCTCCAGCCCCAGCCCCGGTACCAGAGCCAACATCGGATAGCGCCAGTTATGACCAGTCGTGGTCCGGCGAACGCATGATAATCCGTTCCGGGTATATGACGCTGGTGGTGGTGGATGTTGCCTCGGCCATGGAGCAGATTACCAATCTCGCCGCCAGCTATAATGGATTCGTCGTGAATTCTAATAGCTGGCAGGACCGGGACAGGATGATGGGAAATATCTCCATCCGGGTGACTTCCGAGCGCTTTAACGAAGCCCTCCAGACTTTGCGGGCGCTGGCGGTTGAAGTAAGGTCGGAGAGCACTTCCGGACAGGATGTAACCGAGGAGTACGTTGACCTGAGCGCCAAGCTGCGCAATCTTGAGGCAGCCGAGGAGCAGTTACTCAAGCTGATGGAGCGGGCCGGAGAGGTCAAGGAGATACTGGAAGTCCAGCGTGAACTGGTGAAAACAAGGGGTGATATCGAGCAGACCCAGGGACGCATGCAGTACCTGGAGGAAAGCTCATCCATGTCATACATCGAGGTGAACCTGGAGCAGTCCAAGCTCACCGCGGAGTTTAATGCCAGTAGCCGGACGGTGAAGGAAGGCGAGAAAATCCAGTTTTACCCCATCATCGCCGGCGGTTTTACCCCTTACAGCTATGAGTGGGACTTAGGCGATGGTACCACCAGCACGGAAGAAGCGCCGTTCCATGCCTACAAGTCCGAGGGCAGCTATACCGTCAAGCTAAAGGTGACTGATGACCGGGGCAACACGGCTCCCCATGAGAGAACCGATTATATTACGGTTCTTCCCGGCTGGAATGCCGGCAGTATCGCCAGCAGTGCCTGGAACGGACTGGTCGTGTTTTTCCGCGTCCTGGCCGACATCATTATCTGGCTGGGTATTTTCAGCCCGGTCTGGATAATTATCGGCGTTATCCTCTACTTTGCCTGGTGGCGCAAGAGGAAGAAGGCGAAAGGCTAAAAAACCAGGAACCTCTGAAAATCGGAGAGGGGGCTTAGCCCCCTCTCTTTGTTTCCCACTGTATCGAAAAACCTTAAGCCAAAAATCTCTTGATAATATCATCGCGACTCAGACCTTCGATAGCGATGACCTTGTTACGGCTGGTCTGACCCTTAACAATAGATAAAGAGGACTTTTTTACTCCCAGTGCCTGACTGAGGAAAGCGGTAAGCTCCTTATTGGCTTTACCTTTGGTCGGAGGCGCGGCGATTTTCACCTGCAGTACCCCTTCGGCCAGGCCAATAATCTCGTTACGGCTGGCATTGGGAGTAACTTTTACTGGCAGCCAATTACTCTTACTATAACTGTTTGCGGTCAAATTGATTTCTTATTGATAAACGATATTACGGGTCTAATTAATCGCCGCCCGGGCTGCGTCCGGTTGTCAGGGCGATAGTAGCCAGGAGCAGAATCGCCGATAGCACGAACCAGAACATCCAGCCCAGGTCATTGACATCGAGTTCGGCGGCTACATCGAATCCGATGAGTATGCCCAGCACGGCGCAGAGTCCGCCGACGCTGCCTAAGATTGCCGCTATTATTCCCATCTGATTACCTCCTTATCGGTTTATCGTATAGCTTCGATAGTATATAATTATATCGGGTGTATAATTATATCGGATATCTCATTCTATTCGTTTGGAGATAATATAGCATGAAATTGACAAAAAATCTATATTTTTATCCGGAACAGGGCATGCTGGACTGCAATACCTATGTCATCACGGGCAGTCCCGGCATTATTATCGACCCCGGTAATACGCAATTTCTGGCGTCACTGGTCGGCGGTCTGCAAAAAGACGGCATCGACCCCGCCGACATCGGCATAATCGTCAACACGCACCTGCATATCGACCATTGCGGCGCCAATGAGGCCTTTAAGAGACTCTCCGGAGCGAAAATTGGCCTTCACCCCATCCAGAAGGAAAAATATCAGCTGGTGGTTATCGACGGCGCCCGACTTTTCGGGGTAGAGCCACCGGAATTTACCGAGGACTTCCTCCTGGACGATAGCCGTCTCGGTAACGACGGCGCGGAGATGGAAATGATTCAGTCTCCGGGGCATTCGCCGGACTGCGTCTGCTTTTACAATCGGCAGGATAAAGTGCTGGTTTGCGGCGATGTGCTCTTTGAGATGAATACCGGACGGGTCGACCTTCCCGGCGGCAACGGCGAAGAGCTGAAAAAGTCCATCGAAGAGTTGTCCCGGCTTGATATCGAGTATTTACTGCCGGGTCACATGGGCGTTGTCTCCGGCGTCGAGAAGGTCGTTAATAACTTCGACTTTATCAGGAGTAATGTCTTCGCATGGCTATGACGGGTTCGCTGGTGGAGTCTTACGAGCTGGGGCCAATCCGGCCGCCGAGCGAGGCCTATTCCCTCCTCATACGCGCCACCAGGAACTGCCCCTGGAACCGCTGCAAGTTCTGTCCTATCTATAAAGGCTCCAAGTTCCAGCTTCGTTCGGTCGAGGAGATAAAGCAGGATATCGACATGGCCAAGACCATTCACGATGGGATTACGGAGCTTGCCCGGAAGTCCGGGAGAGATGATAATGTCCGAGAGGTGGCGGCGATGGTGTGTAACAATGCCCCCAACAATGCCTACCGCAACGTGGCCCTCTGGATGTATGCCGGCGGGAAGCATGCCTTCCTGCAGGATGCGAATACCCTGATTATGAAGACTCCCGACCTTGTCCAGGTGATAAAGTACCTGAAGGAAACCTTCCCCGGTATCGACCGTATCACCAGCTACTCCCGGTCGAAGACGGCATCACAGAAGACTCTGTCCGAGCTGGTAAAGCTGCGCGAAGCCGGGCTCTCCCGACTTCACATCGGGGTGGAGTCGGGCTACGACCCCGTGCTTCAGTTCATGGACAAGGGCGTCACTGCCGCCGACCATATCGCCGGCGGTAAGAACGTGGTGGCCTCGGGTATCTCTCTGTGCGGGTATGTTATGCCGGGAGCGGGTGGCAGAAAGATGTGGCGGGAACACGCCCTGGAGACGGCCAGGGTGCTCAATGAAATAGACCCCGACTTTATCAGGTTGCGGACGCTGACCATCCAGCCCAGGATGCTCTTGCATAACGATGTGGTGAGTGGTGATTTCATAAGGTCGACGGATGAAGAGATTGTAGAAGAGGAGAAGCTCCTGATTGAGAATCTTAACTGCCGTTCACAGATTGTCAGCGACCACATGATGAACCTGCTGCCGGAGGTGGAGGGTAAGCTGCCCGAAGATAAGGACAAGATACTGGCGGTCATCGGCCGTTTTCAGTCGCTGCCGCCGGAGGGGAGGGATAATTACAAGCTGGGCCGCCGACTCGGCATGTATAATAAGCTCGACGACCTTGACGATTCTATGCGTCATGAAGAGGTAAAGCAGGTCCTGGGGAGAATCGATAGAAGCGAGGATAGCACGTTCGACGAGATATTGTTCAACCTGATGGAGAGGTATGTATAGGCATGATTTTGGAAGCGGAAATCGGGGATTTATTAAGGCTAAAGGGGCTGACGCTGGGGGTGGTGGAGTCGGCCAGCGGCGGGCTGCTCTCGCACCTCATTACCAACGTACCCGGCAGCTCCGATTATTATAAAGGGTCGGTTACGTCCTACAGCAACGAGAGCAAGATTAACATCATCGGCGTGAGGGCGGCTACCATCGAGAAACATGGGGCGGTTAGTCCCCAGGTGGCCGAGGAAATGGCGGCGGGAGGAAGAAAATTGCTGGCGGTGGATATCTGCCTGGCAGATACCGGTATCGCCGGGCCGGGCGGGGGAACACCGGGTAAAGTCGTGGGGCTTTTTTACCTCGGCATGGCACATGAGGACGGAACATTCAGTCGAAAGCACGAGTTCCACGGCGACCGCGAGCAGAACAAGCGCCGCACGGCGGAGGCGGCTTTAAGCTGGTTGAGGGAATATCTGATGAGCCTGAGGAGCGCTTAGCAGGGGGACATAACTTTCCCCGGAACCTCCCATCCCCCTAAAATTATCTTCCCACCCGGACCTACCCTTGTGACTTTATTCCTTCAGAAATAGATACTTGTTCATTTTCCCACCCACCCAGATTAAATTGCCATTACCAGCCATCGGTGCTATACTCTGACCGTATTCTTGGCTGGATTGGAGATTTTCCGTGAAGAGAGTTGACGGGCGTGCCTATGACGAGTTGCGGACGATTAAGATAATCCCCGGTTACCAGAGTTTCGCCGAGGGTTCGGCGCTGATAAAGCTGGGTGAGACCCACGTATTATCCTCGGTGAGTGTCGAGGAGAGGGTGCCTCCTTTTCTCAGGGGTAGCGGCACCGGCTGGATTACCGCCGAGTATGCCATGCTGCCCCGTGCCACGGTAACACGCACCCAGCGCGATTCTACGCTGGGTAGAGTCGGCGGGCGTAACCAGGAAATACAGCGTCTCATCGGGCGCTCGCTGCGGGCCGTGGCCGACCTTCCTACTCTGGGTGAAAGGACTTTGATAGTGGACTGCGATGTCCTCCAGGCCGACGGCGGCACCAGGACCGCCGCCATTACCGGCGCCTATGTTGCCCTGTACCAGGCGCTGGAGACCTTGATGAACATGGGTGTCATCTCGTCCATCCCGCTTAAGAGCGCCGTGGCGGCGACCAGCATCGGCATTGTTAACAGCTACATGATGATGGACCTGTGCTACGATGAAGATGCCCGGGCCGCGGTGGACTTTAACGTGGTGATGACCAGCAAGGGCGAGTTCGTCGAGGTGCAGGGCACCGCCGAGGGGAAACCCTTCAACAAGCAGGCAATCGACGATTTACTGGCTCTGGCGGAGAGGGGCATCCAGCAGTTGTTTCAGGCGCAGCAGAGTGTCTTGAAAACGACGAAGTAGCTAAGGTCTTACCTGGCCGCTGCCGAGGATAATCCACTTGTAGGTAGTCAGTTCTCTCAGTCCCAGCGGGCCGCGCGCGTGCAGCTTCTGCGTGCTGATACCTACCTCCGCCCCCAGCCCGAACTGACCCCCGTCGGTAAACCTGGTGCTGGCGTTGGCATAGACACAGGCGGCATCCACCTCGTCGAGGAAGCGCATGGCCGACCGGTTATCTTCGGTGACGATGGCTTCGGAATGACCCGAGGTATATTTTTCGATATACGCCAGCGCTTCGTCCAGTGAGTCGACTACCTTTACCGCCGCAATCAGAGCCAGGAATTCTTTGCCCCAGTCCTCACCGACGGCGGGGACGAGTTTCAGGGACTTATCGGCTTTGAGGATAGCGAGGGCGCGCTCGTCGCAGTGCATCTCCACGTCGGCTTTGGCCAGTTCCTGGGCCATCTTCGGCAGATACGCTTGAGCAATATCGGCATGGACGAGCACCGTGTCGAGGGCGTTGCAGACCGTGGGACGCTGCACCTTGGCGTTATAGACGATGGCCACGGCTTTATCGATATCGGCGCTTTTATCCACGTAGGTATGGCAGACGCCGATGCCGCCGCTGACCACCGGCATGGTGGCGTTCTCCGTGACGGATTTAATTAACCCCGCCCCGCCCCTCGGAATAATCATATCGACGACGTCATTCATCTTGAGCAGGTGGTTAACCAAGGCACGGTCGGTGTTTTCGATGAACTGCACGCAGCCATCGGGCATGCCAGCCTTTTTACAGGCTTCCTGGATTGCTTTCACGATAGTGATATTGGAGTTTACCGTCTCCTTGCCGCCCCGGAGGATAACGGCGTTGCCGGATTTCAGGCAGAGGGCGGAGATATCCACGGTAACGTTGGGGCGGCTCTCGTAGATGGCACCGATAACGCCCAGGGGGACGCGCCGCTTGCTGACCTGCAATCCGTTGGGGAGGGTGCGCCTGTCGAAAGTCTCGCCGACGGGGTCGGGTAAAGCCGCAACGGCGCGCGCGTCCTGAGCTATGCCTTCGAGTCGGCTCTCGTCCAGCATCAGACGGTCGAGCAGGGCGGCGCCCATACCGGAGGCTCTGGCTTCATCGTAGTCCTTTTTATTGGCGGCTAGTATCTCGTCTTGCCTGGCGAGCAGGTCGTCGGCGATATTGTGCAGGGCTTTATTTTTAATATCGGTGGAGAGGTAGGCCAGGCGGTGGGCGGCGGCTTTAGCGGCTTTCCCCTTGTCTTCAAGCTGTTCAATCGCTGATGTCATGTTCTTAAAATCCACCCCCTCTGTCCCCCTCCTTTGCTAAAGGAGGGGGAGGTTTTAGGGAAGAATGGCTGCGCCCCTCTTGGACGCCCCCTGCTGTTAAATAAATTTTTCGTTGTCATTGCGAGCCCTCACGCTACACTCAGGATAAACTCCGCGAAGCAATCTCCTGCAACCGCTAATAGAGATTGCTTCGGGCTTTGCCCTCGCAATGACAGAGTGCGTATAAATGACAGGGCGCGTTAATTCTATTTTTCCAGGGATAGCTGTTCCCCTTCTTTCTGAGTTATCTTCTGCGCTCTGGCAAATGTCACGTTTGTCTGTGCCAGGGGCGGCATATCGACTATTTTACCATGTAATAACTCGTCTATGGTCAATATCTGTATTTTTGGATAGTCTTTATTCCAGATGGGGGAATGGTAATAACCCGCCGAGACTGCCTCGACCTGCATGGGTTTGGTGGGTGGCTCTAAAGTAATAAAGACGCCTATGGCTTCTTTGGCGGCCACTGTCTCAAGCTCACGAATATCTTTCACTCCGATGTGTCCACTCTTTACCTGCACAACAGCGCGCTTGGGTTTGCTGGCCGGGTCGTCAATGAAGTGGATAACCCCATCAATGCCTTTATCTGCGCCTTTCTTTTTGTCACCGAGGGGACGCGCTTTTATCAGGCTCAGCGCCCACCACTGGAACTGGTATCTGTCCTCACGGGCTAGAGCTTTAGCGCTGGCTAAATCAACCGGCTCGCCGATAACCTCGGCTTCAATACCGAAGCTGTCCTTGAGGCGGTTGCGCATGAGGGCGATGGCTAAATGGGTAATATCAATGCCGAGCCACTTGCGGTTGAGCTTCTGCGCGGCGACCACCGCCGTGCCGCACCCGCAGAACGGGTCGAGGACAATATCACCTTCATTGGAGCTGGCTTGAATAATACGTTCAAGCAGGGCGAGGGGTTTCTGGGTTTCGTAGCCAAGTCTTTCAGAGTCCTTATGAATACCACGAAGCATTTTTATATCATCCCACCAGCATTGCAGAGGAATACCTTTACTTTCATCAAGGTATCTTTTTATATAAGGTATACCAGATTTTGAATAAACTAAGAGACCTTGTTTGTCTAACGCCTCCATTTTTTCTTTACTAAATCGCCAATATCGTTTGATTCCTTTCCAGTCGTAATAAGGATTACCTTTTGCCGCACCACCTGGTGCAGTAGCATCTGCCTTGTTGTAATATCGACCTGATTTTTCCTCTATATAACGATACCAATTTTTCACTGTAGAAGCTGGTAGTGAAGTATATACTTTATTGAATGTATGCTTATCACTTTTAACATAGAAAAAGATAGAATCATGTATTCTTCCATAATGCTTAGCCCCTTGTCCAACATCGCTATGGGCATCACTCCGTTTCCACACAATCTCATTCCTGAAATTGGCAGGGTTAAATATCTGGTCCAGCACCAGCTTCAGGTAGTGGCTGGCGGTGGGGTCACAGTGCAGGTATAAAGAGCCGGTTGGTTTTAAAACTCTATGTAGCTCTATCAGGCGGGCGGTCATCATCACCAGGTAAGCCATGACATCGTTGTGCCCCAGGGCGTCGTGCAGCGCCCCGATAAGCCTGCCAACTTTTTCAGGCCCGTTATTATAAACATCGTGGTAGGTATCCTCTGCCGCCTGCG